>DASSGR010000209.1:0-27221 GCA_035693425.1 Solirubrobacteraceae bacterium | reverse complement strand
GCGGCGATGCAGCGGCGGTAAGGGGCCCGCTTGGCGACGGCCAGGCGGCGCCGGGTTCGCCGGCGCCTGCACAAGGTGCTTCGCCGCCTGGTGGCGCGCATTTGGCAGCGGCCGGCTGGAGATCCTCACGGCCGGGTCGGGACTGGTGGCAGACCTGTTTGAGTCCGCTCCTGGAATCTCGCTCGGCTTCGTCAGCTCTCGGACGGGCGAGCTGCAGCGGCTTTCTGACAACGCCCACGCGCATCGATGCAGGACGCTGGTGCGTACCCAGGAGCGCTCGCCGCTCGTGGTTCTGGATGGCGACTGGGACAGCTACGAGGGCGGCCTGAGTGCCAGCCTGCGGCGCGACCTGCGTCGCTGCCGCCGCCGGCTGGGCGAGCAGGGGCGCGTGTGGCTCGACGTCCACGACGACGTCGGCCGGCTCGGCGAGGAACGGGGCTGGCGGCGGCTGATCTTCCTGCGCGTGGACGACCGCCCGGTCGCGTTCCAGAGCGGTTCGAGTTCATGGGGACGGCGGACGCCTACAAGCTGCGGTTTGCGACCGACGCCTACGACCGGCTGCTGTTCCAGGCGTTCTCGCCCAGGCCGATGGGGCGGGTCCTGCATGCGGCGTTCGCGTACTGGCGGCCACTGGCCAAGCGTGTGCAGGCCGAGGCCGGGCGGGTGCGGGAGCGCATCCGAAGCTGAGCCGGGATCGCCCCGGTCGATCGCCGGAGCATGTGGCGCGGGACGAAACCGCTCCCCCAGAACGGAAACATCCCACGCCTCTGCAGCCGGAGCAACGAGTGGGCTTAAACGAGAGCTGAGCCGGCCGCTCCGGTGCCCAGGGTTTCTAGACGGACGCTGGCTGAGAAACGTCAGTCATGGTGTCGTTTCTCAGCCAACCTCGATCCCGAGAATCGCTGCGCTGTGATCCGGGCACAAGCCGCAGACCAATCGGCGGCTCAGCCGGCGAGCCGCGAGACGAGCCGGCGGCCGCGGGGGCGCACGGCCAGCATCTCGACGCCCGCCACCAGCGCGCGTCCCGGCGCGCTCGCCGCAAGCGCGACCGTCACCACGGTCTGGGGCGAGCTCGCGTAGCGCCGCTTGTAGCCCTCGTCCCCGCGCAGTAGGCGGTACTCGTGCACCCCGTCGGCGAACGCCTCGCGGATCGAGTGCTCGAGGGTCGCGGCGCCAACGGCGTGGCGGTCCCATCGTGGGTCGCGCCCCGACTGGTAGTAGGACTCGACGCCGGCGAAGCGAAAGCCGTACCAGGCGGCAACGGGCACGCCGTCGGCTTCGGCGAGCCACAGCCGCAGCCAGCCCTGCGACAACGCAACCGCCGAGAACTCGCGGTGAAACGACTCCCGGGCGCCGCTGAACGCGCTTGATTGCGCCCCCCACCGGGCCCGGTGCAGCGCGAGCAGCGAGTCGAAGTCGGCGTCGAGGCGCTCGGGATCGTTGGCGAGCCTGAAGCGGACGTCCAGGCCACGCTGGAGCTTGCGCTCGCGGCGTCTGACTTGCTGGCGGAAGTTCGCGCTGCGGGCGCCAAGGTACGCCTCCCAGTCGCCTTCGGCCGCCAGCGAGATCACCGGACTCTCGTCCTCGCTGAGGATCCGACCACCGAGCAGGCGGGGCGGCCAATCCGAGCGCAGCCGCTCGGCGATGAGCACGTCGGCTCCGTCGGCGGCGTCGCGCAGCGCGGCGGTGGCCGAGACCCGGTCCTCGGGGGCGCAAACCGGGCCGAGCTCGTCGGCGACGCCGTGACCGGCGAACCGCACGATCCGCAGCGGGCCGCGTCGTTCCTGGGTCAGCGGCAGCAGCGCGACCGGGCGCCCGCCGGCGTCGCGCACGCTGCGGAGCGCCAGCGATCGTCCCGAGCCGAAGTGGTGCCACCACACCGACGTCCACTCCCAGGTCGAGGAGATATTGCGGCCGGCGCGCGCCAGCTCCGCCCAGCGCATGCCAAGGCTACGCGCGTCACCCAGCGATTCGATGACGAGCGAGCGTGCGCCCGCGGTCGACATGCGCCGGATATTAATGGCGTCCGCGGCTTGGGCTGGCGGGGGTCGCCCGGGACCGAAACCCCTTGTTAGACTCGCCTTTCCCCGCGCGTGCGGTGCGGCCGCGCGTGCTCATAACCGGTGAAAGCGGAAGGAGGCAAGGCCCATGCGTGCAGTCGACGCCCTGATGGAATGTCTTAAGGCAGAAGGTGTCGACGTCGTATTCGGGCTTCCGGGCGGCGCCAACCTTCCGACTTACGACGCGTTCTACGACGCCGGGATCCGTCACATCCTCGTGCGCCATGAGGCCGGCGGCGGGCATGCCGCCGAGGGCTACGCGAAGGCGACGGGCAAGGTCGGCGTCTCGCTGGGGACGAGCGGCCCCGGCGCCACCAACCTGGTCACGCCGATCTGCGACGCGATGATGGACTCGGTCCCGGTCGTGTTCCTGACCGGCCAGGTGCGGACCGAGCTGCTGGGCACCGACGGGTTCCAGGAGGCCGACACGATCGGCATCACGATGCCGATCGTCAAGCACAGCTTCATGATCCAGCACCCGCTGGAGATCCCGCGCTCGATCCACGAGGCCTTCCACCTGGCCCGCACAGGCCGCCCGGGTCCTGTCGTCGTCGACATCCCGCAGGACCTCAGCCGCGCGGACATCCCGTACGAGCCGGTCACCGACGTGCACCTGCCCGGCTATCAGCCGACCACGGAGGGCAACCAGAAGCAGATCCGCCTGGCAGCCAAGGCGCTGGCCAACGCGCGGCGCCCGGTGCTCTATGCGGGCGGCGGCGTGGTCGCGTCCAACGCGGGCGTCGAGCTGACGGAGCTGGCAACGTCCGACCGCTTCCCGGTCACCTGCACGGTCATGGGCCTGGGGGCGTTCCCGGGCACGCACGACCAGTGGCTGGGGATGCTGGGCATGCACGGGACCCGGTCCGCCAACTACGCGATGGACGAGGCGGACCTGATCGTCGCGATTGGCGCCCGCTTTGACGACCGCATCACCGGCAAGCTGTCGGAGTTCGCGCCGCGGGCAAAGTTCATCCACATCGACATCGACCCGGCCGAGATCTCAAAGAACGTCCCGGCCCACATCCCGATCGTCGGCGACGCGCGCAACATCCTGGCGCGGCTGACCGCCGAGTACCGGGCGCTGTCACCCGAGCCCGGCCGGCTCGAGGAGTGGTGGACGCGGATCAATTCCTGGCGCGACCGCCATCCGCTGCGTTACGAGGACTCCGCCGATTCCGAGATCAAGCCCCAGCGCATGATCCAGGCGCTGTACGAGGCCACCGGCGGGGACGCGATCGTCACCAGTGACGTCGGCCAGCACCAGATGTGGACCGCCCAGTACTTCCACTTCCCCAAGCCCCGGCGCTGGATCAACTCGGGGGGCCTGGGCACGATGGGCTTCGGGCTGCCCGCGGCGATGGGAGCGAAGGTGGGCTGCCCCGACGACACCGTGATCTGCATCGCCGGCGACGGCTCGGTGCAGATGAACATGCAGGAGCTCGCGACCTGCGCCCAGGAGGGCATCGCGATCAAGGTGTTCATCATGAACAACGGCTATCTCGGGATGGTCCGCCAGTGGCAGGAGCTGTTCTGGGACAAGCGCTACAGCCAGGTTGACATGGGCCAGTACCCGGACTTCGTCAAGCTCGCCGACGCCTACGGCGCGACCGGCATCCGGCTGGAGGATAAGAACACGCTCGTCGACGACATCCGCGAGGCGATTGCCACCGAAGGCCCGGTGCTCGTCGACGTGCGCGTGACGCGCGAGGAGAACACGTACCCGATGATTCCTGCGGGTCAGCCGGCAAGGAACATGGTGGGCTGATGGGCGAACCAGGCACAAAGGAGGTCCTGTCGCTAGACCAGCTCGAGGCCGTCGCCGGCCTGCGCACGGGTCGCAAGCACGTGCTGTCGATCCTGGTCGAGAACAAGCCCGGCGTCCTGACCCGGATCGCCGGTCTGTTCGCGCGACGCGGGTTCAACATCGACACGCTGGCGGTCGGACCGACCGACGACGAGTCGATCTCGCGGATCACGCTGACGCTCGACGGCGCCGTGCATCCGATCGATCAGGTCACAAAGCAGCTGCACAAGCTGGTCAACGTGCTCAAGATCCGCGATCTGGAGCCCCAGGAGACGCTGGCCCGCGAGCTGGCGATCTTCAAGGTCTCCGCCGACGGCGCCAGCCGCGCCGAGGTCATGCAGATCTGCGAGATCTTCCGCGCCAAGATCGTCGACGTCACCAAGCGCTCGGTCGTGATCGAGGTCACGGGGACGTGCGACAAGGTCGACGCGTTTGAGCAGCTGGTCCGCCCATTCGGGCTGATCGAGATGGCGAGGACCGGCGAGATCGCGATCTCCCGCGGGCGCGGCGAAACGTAGCTCGTTCTCCCGGGGGGCGTCTCCGCGTTGACACAGTCCGACCAGCTGCAGGTCAACGCCTCGGCGTGGCAGCGCGGCGACCACGTCGCCGAGTACGCCAACCGCCGGCTGCTGCCGGTCGAGGTGGTGATCCTGATCCGCTACCGGGACGTGCTTTCGCGCCGGACGCTCGAGGTGGGCTGCGGCGCGGGTCGGATCCTCGGATACGTGGCGCAGCTTGGGGGCGAGGCGCACGGGATCGACATCTCCCCGGCGATGGTTGAGCACTGCCGGAGCAGGTACCCCGCCGCCCACACGCAGGTCGGTGACCTCGCCGACATCTCGCGGAGCGCGGAGGGACCGTTCGACGCCGTGCTCGCGGTCGACAACGTGCTCGACGTGTTCGACGACGCCGAGCGCCGTCGGGTGCTCGCAGACCTCAGAGGCCTGCTCGCGCCCGACGGATTGCTGATCTTCTCGTCGCACAACCTCGCCTACGTCGACCGCGGCGCTCACCGTGACGCCGATGGCACCGCGAGCCGGGGGCGCGCGCGCGGCCTGCTCAGCGAGGTGGTGTCCCGGCCGCCGTCCAACGTGGCCCGCGCGGTCGCCCGGATTCCCGGCCGCCGGCGCAACCGCAAGCGGCTTGGGCCCCTGCAGCGACGCGGCGACGGCTACGCGATCATCAACGACTCGGCCCACGACTACGCGTTGCTGCACTACTACATCGGGCGCGACGACCAGGAGCGGCAGCTGCACGAGACCGGGTTCGAGCTGATCGAGGCGCTCGACGCCGATGGACGCCCGGTCGGCCCCGGCCAGCCCAACCCCGACCCCTGGCTGCACTATGTCGCCCGTATAAGAATCGGGTGAGCACGCCTAATATGAGCGCATCGGAATGCCGATAGCGGTAGGGATCGATCTAGTCGCCCACGAGGAGATCGCAGAAGCACTCCGGCGCGGGGATCGTTACCTGAGACGTATATACACCGACGAGGAACTCGATGATTGTGGGACCAACCCGAGGCTCCTGGCCGCGTGCTTCGCGGCAAAGGAGGCAACCATGAAGGCTTTGAGCAGGACTGACCAGCCCATCCCGTGGCGCGCGATCGAGTTGCGGATGCGACGTGGCTCGCAACCGTCGCTGGAGCTCACCGGCGCCGCCGCATCGCTCGCCGACCACCGAGGTGTAACGCGGCTGTCGGTCAGCGTCACGCACAGCAGTCACAGCGCCGCCGCCGTGGTGCTCGCAAGCACCGGAGATATGCCATGAGCGCGCTGGCAGAAGAGATCCGCCGGGTCCTGCGCGACCACGCCAGGCTTCCGGTCGACATCGACTCGCTCGACGATCAGACTGACCTGTTCAGGGCCGGTATGAGCTCGCACGCGAGCGTCAACGTGATGCTCGCGCTGGAGGACGCGTTCGACATCGAGTTCCCCGACAGCATGCTCAAGCGCACCGTGTTCGAGAGCGTGGCGGGGATCGACGCGGCTATCCAGGAGCTCCAGAAGCGAGCGGCATGAGCATCGCAGTCGATCGCGACGCGGCATTCGTCGCCGGGGTCCGCAAGATCGCAGATGAGGTCGCGGCCGCTCACGCCGACGAGGTCGACCGCGAGGCGCGCTTCCCTCGCGAGGCGGTGGACGCGCTGCGAGCTGCCGGCGCCCTGTCGGCACAGGCGCCCGAGGAATTCGGCGGCGGCGGCGTCTCGGTCCCGGGGATCGCGAACGCCTGCTTCGAGCTTGGCCGCCGTTGCTCGGCGACCGCGATGGTGTTCGCCATGCACCAGATCCAGGTCGGGACGATCGTGCGTCATCTCGACGGAGCGCCGGGCTTCGAGGCCTACCTGCGAGCGCTGTGCGAGGAGCAGCGGCTGATCGCATCGGTCACCTCGGAGATCGGCACCGGCGGCGACATGGGCCGCTCGATCGCCGCCGTGACGCCCACCGACGGGCCGCTGCTCGAGCTCGAGAAGCGCGCGCCGACGGTCAGCTACGGCGGCCACTGCGACGACCTGTTCACCACCGCACGCCGCTCGCCCGACGCCGAGCCCGGTGATCAGGTGCTGGTGCTCAGCCGCGCCGACCAGACCGAGCTCGAACCGGCCGGCACCTGGGACACGATCGGGATGCGCGGCACCTGCTCCCCCGGATTCGTCGTGCGGGCCAGATTCGCGCCCGAGCAGGTCCTGGCGGCGCCGTTCTCGACGGTCATGAACGAGTCGCTTGTGCCGCTCTCGCACATCTTCTGGTCGTTCGTGTGGCTGGGGATCGCGACCGACGCGTTCGAGCGAGGGCGGTCGTTTGTGCGTGCTGCGGCTCGACGCAACCCCGGCGAGCCGGTGCCCGCGGCGCACGGCCTCTCGCGGGTGATGAGCGAGTTGACGATGCTGCGAGCCGAGGTCCAGTCGGCCCTGCGGGAGTTCGTCGAGGCCAGCGAGGAGCCTGGCCGCGAGCGGCTGGCGACAATGGGCTCGGTGCTTCGCTTCAACAACCTCAAGCTCGCCGCCTCAGAGCAGGCCCCCAGGGTCTGCATGGGCGTGCTGGAGGTGATCGGGATCGTCGGCTACAAGAACGACTCGCCGTTCGGCGTCGGACGGCATCTGCGCGACGCGCTGTCGGCGCGGCTGATGGTGGCCAACGAGCGGATCCACTCCGTCGACGCCGGGCTGTTGATGATCGCCAAGGAGATTTAGGCATGGCAACGACGGGGGTTGGGCCCGCGTCGGCCGACCAGGCCGAGTTCCTCGCCGCGCTCATCGAGCGCCGCCTCCTGCTGGAGTCGGGCGTTCCCGGCATCTACGGGCACAGCGCCGAGTTCGAGGACGTGCGCTCGGGGCTCGACGCGCTGTTGACCCGCGAGGCGTCGGCGCGCGGGGCGATCCGGCTGCGGTTCCCGCCCGTCCTGCCGCGGCGCCAGCTCGAGCGCAGCGGATACCTCTCCTCGTTCCCGCATCTGGCCGGCACGGTCTACGCGTTCGAGGGCAGCGAGTCGCAGGCCGCGCTGCAGAGCGAGCGCGCCAGCCGCCACGAGGATTGGGGCGAGTTTCAGGAGATGACCGAACTGGCGCTGATGCCGGCGGCGTGCTACCCGGTGTATCCGGCGATCGCCGCCCAGGGCCGGCTGGCGCCCGGGGGCGTGTTCGTCGATGCCGGCGGTGCCTGGGTGTTCCGCCATGAGCCATCGCACGATCCGGCGCGGCGCCAGATGTTCCACCAGCACGAGTTGGTCCGGATCGCCGAGCCCGACGCGGTGCTCGAGTGGCGCGACGAGTGGGCCCAGCGCGGGCTCGAGCTGCTGCGCGCCCTGGGCCTCGACGCGCGGCTCGACAACGCCAACGATCCGTTCTTCGGGCGGCGCGGGCGGATGCTGGCCTCAAACCAGCGCGAGGAGCGCCTCAAGCTAGAGCTGCTGGTGCAGATCGCGGGGCCCGAGCCGACGGCACTGGCGTCGTTCAACCACCATCGCGAACACTTCGGCAGCACATACGGGATCGAGCTGGGAGACGGGAGCACCGCCCACACCGCGTGCCTGGGCTTCGGCCACGAGCGGATCGTGCTCGCGCTGCTGCAGACCCACGGGCTCGATACCGGGTCGTGGCCCGACGAGGTCAAGCACAAGCTGTCGGGCTCATGAGCGTGTCGAAGGCGATCGGCGTGCACAGCCTGTCGGGCTCCGAGCCCGTCGGCTACCAACGGCACCTGCTCCACGGCGATGACCGCACCTACGTCGAGAGCAACTGCTACAGCGACGTGATCATCGAGCTGCTCCACGCCTGCGGCTACGAGCCGCTCGCGGCGTTCGGGCACCTCGTGCGCATGGACTTCGAAGGCGACCAGTGGACGTTCTTCAAGCCTCCGCCCGAGGACCTCGAATCGCTGTTCGGCGTCGACATCCACGAGATGCAGCCCTACCGGTCGCTCCCCGAGCAGATCGCCGAGCAGCTCCGGATGGGACGCACGATCATCGTCGAGCTCGACTCCTGGTACCTGCCCGACACCGCCTCGACCAGCTACCGCTCAGAGCACGTCAAGAGCTCGATCGCCGCGGACGCGATCGACGTCGACGGCCAGACGTTGCGGTACTTCCATGGGCCCGGCCTGTTCGAGCTCGGCGGCGACGACTATCGCGGCGTGTTTCGGATCGGCGAGTTCTCCGACGACGTGCTGCCGCCGTACACAGAGCTCGTTCGCTTCGACGCCGGCCCGCGACTGGAAGGCGAGGACCTGCGCCGCGCCGCCGCGCAGCTGTTGCGCCGCCATCTCGAGCGGCGCCCACGCGAGAACCCGTTTGACCGCTTCGGGCAACAGCTCGAGCAAGAGCTGCCGGCGCTGCTCGACGGCGGGCTCGAGCGCTATCACGCGTACGCGTTCGCGACCGTGCGCATGGCCGGTTCGGCGTTCGAGATCCTGGCCGATCACGCGAGCTGGCTGATGGACGACCGGGCGCAGTCAGCCGTGGACGCCATGCGCGAGATCGTCGACGGATGCAAGGCGCTGTCGTTCCGGCTCGCCAGGCGCCGCGAGTTCGACTCCGCGCCGCTGACCGGCGCGCTGGCCGACGCCTGGGCGCGTGCGATCGATGGGCTGCTCGAGGCCGCTGCTTGAGCTTGCAGGCCACCGAGCTGTCCGATGGCTGGGAGGTCGCTTGCGCGGCGCCCGGTGCGTCGTCAGACGTCGCGGACGTCGACGGCCTGGAGTGGCTGCCCGCCAACGTCCCCGGGACCGCAGCGGCCGCGCTCGAAGCGGCGGGGCGATGGGACTGGCACGACGGGCGCGACTTCGACGTCGACGACTGGTGGTTTCGCACCCGATTCGAGGCTGACCCCGCGACCGGCGGCGAGGAGCTGAGCCTCGCGCTCGACGGCATCGCGACGGTGTCGGACGTGTACCTCAACGGCGAGCACGTGCTGAGCAGCGACTCCATGTTCGCCGCCCATCGCCTCGACGTAGGACGGCTCATCGGCCCGCGCAACGAGCTTGCGATCCACTGCCGGGCGCTGAGGCCGCTGCTCGAGGTCTCCAGGCGACCCCGGGCGCGCTGGCGAACCGCCCTGGTGGCCCACGGCAATCTGCGCTTCTACCGCACGATGCTGATCGGCCGCGCGCCGGGCTTTGCGCCCGGGCCGGCGGCGGTGGGGCCGTGGAAGCCGGTGCGGCTGGAGCGTCGGCGGGGCGTGGTCGCGCAGCGGTTGCAGCTGCGTCCGCGGTTGGACGGCGGTCGCGGGCGGCTGGAGGTCAACGCCGTGCTGCGCGCGCTCGACGGCGCGGGCGAGATCCGGGCGGCGGCGATCGAGCTGCCGGGCGAGGGAGCGGCACACAGCGCCCGGCTCGAGCTGACCCCGCGTCAAGACGGGACGATCGCGGCACGCGGCGAGCTCGTGATCGACGAGGTCAGCCCATGGTGGCCGCACACGCACGGCGAGCCGTCGCTGTACCGCGCCCGCCTGCTGGTGGTCGCCGGCGAGCAGCACGAGTTCGACGCCGGGACGGTCGGGTTCCGCGCGCTGGAGAGCCGGGGCGAGCTCGAGCGCGACGGGGTTGCGCTCGCCGTCAACGGCGTATCGGTGTTCGCCCGCGGCGCGGTGTGGACGCCGATCGATCCGGCGCTTCCCTGCTCGCGCGGCGCCGAGCTCGAGCGAGCCCTGCGGACCGTGACCGCCGCAGGCATGAACATGCTCCGGGTACCCGGCATCGGCTGCTATGAGAGCGAGGAGTTCTACGAGCTCTGCGACCGGCTCGGGATCCTGGTCTGGCAGGACTTCATGTTCGCCAACCTCGACTACCCGGAGTCCGACGAGCAGTTCATGGAGGGCGTGCGGCGCGAGGTGACCCAGGTGCTGGGCGCGCTTTCAAGGCGCCCCAGCCTCGCGGTGCTGTGCGGCGGCAGCGAGGTGGCCCAGCAGGTCGCGATGCTGGGACTTGACCCGCAGCTCGCAAACGGCCCGCTGTACGGCGAGCTGCTCCCCTCGCTCGTGGAGCAGGCCGGCGTCGACGCCCCATACATCCCGTCGACGCCGTGGGGCGGCGACCTCCCGTTTCGCCCCGGCGCAGGCGTCGCCAACTACTACGGGGTGGGTGCCTACCGCCGCCCGCTGACGGACGCGCGGCTTGCCGGCGTGCGGTTTGCGGGCGAGTGTCTGGCGTTTGCCAACGTGCCCGACGACGAGGCGCTCGAGCCGCTGGCCGGAGCGGCCGCTGCGCCGATTCATCACCCTCGCTGGAAGGCGGGCGTACCACGCGACGTCGGCGCGGGATGGGACTTCGACGACGTCCGCGACCACTACCTCCGCGAGTTGTTCGGCGTCGATCCGGTGGCGCTGCGGAGCACCGACGCCGAGCGGTATCTGGAGCTGTCGCGCGCGGTGAGCGGGGAGGTGATGGGCGAGGTGTTTGGGGAATGGCGACGCGCCGACTCGCCGTGTGGCGGCGGCCTGGTGCTGTGGCTGACCGACGTGATGCCCGGTGCCGGCTGGGGGGTGCTGGACCATCGCGGCGAGCCGAAGGTCGCCTACCACCACCTGCGGCGAGCGCTCGCTCCGGTCGCCGTGTGGAGCACCGACGAGGGGCTGGACGGCGTCGCCGTCCACGTCGCCAACGACCTGCCGGTGCCGCTGAGCACAACGATCCGCGTAGCGCTGTACCGGGATTTCCAGATCCGCGTCGACGAGGCGCGGCAAGACGTCGAGCTCGAGCCGCACTCGTCGCGGACGTACAACGTCGAGACGATCCTCGGCCGGTTCGCCGACGTGTCGTGGGCCTACCGGTTCGGTCCGCCCGCGCAGGATCTGATCGCGGTCAGCCTGGAGCGAGATGACGGCGAGCTTGAGTCGCAGTGTTTCCGGCTGCCAGCCGGTCGACCGCTGCGGCGCGAGACGCCAGAGCGGCTCGGGGTCGAGGTCCATGCCCAGCCGGCGGGCGAGGACTCGGCGTCGTTGACCGTGTCGAGCGAGCGGTTTCTTTACGGCGTGCGTCTCACCGTCCCGGGCTTCTGCCCGCAAGACGATGCCTTCTCCGTCGAGCCGGGGCGGCCGCGCGTGGTCGCGCTACGACGGATCGCCGCCGGCGGCGAGGCGGCGCAAGGGAGCATCACGGCGCTCAACCTCGACGGTCGTGTCCCGATCGAGGCGGTGGTGGCGGCGTGAGCTCGACGGTGTCGGAGGGACGCTTGCAGCCCGCCGTGCTCTCACTGCAGCCGGATCCGGTACACGCGATCCTGCACGTGCCGCCGGATGACTGTGGGCGCAAGGACACCGCCGTGCTGATGTGCCCCCCGTTCGGCTGGGAGGAGATGTGCTCGCACCGCGGCCGGCGCACGTGGGCGCTGATGCTCGCGAGCCTCGGCTACTCCACGGCGCGCCTTGACCTGCCGTCGACAGGCAATAGCGGCGGCCTTCCGTCCGATCCGGGCCGTCTCGATGTGTGGACCGGCGCGGTCGCTGGAGCGGCGGCGTGGCTGCGGGAGTGCACCGGTGCGGCGCGTGTGGCCGCGATCGGCATCGGGCTAGGCGGGATGCTCGCGGTGCGCGCACTGTCCGAGGGGGCGGCGATCGACGACCTGGTGCTGTGGGTGGTGCCCGCCAAGGGCCGGCTGTTGGTGCGCGAGATGCGGGCCTACGCGGGCGTCGTCGCGGCGCGCCGGCCCGAGGACACCAGGCCTGAGACGCTCGCCCACGGGGACCTGGAGCTGACCGGATTCCTGCTGAGCTCCGAGACCGCGCGCGCCCTGTCGGAGCTCGAGCTGACCTCGCTGAGGCTTCCCGACGCTCGGGGCAGCCGCGTACTGATGTTCGGCCGCGACGGCCTCGCGGTCGACGCCGGGCTGCGCGCGCATCTCGAGCACACGGGCGCGTCGGTGACCGCCCAGGACACGGATGACTACGCGACGTTGATGGAGAGCCCGCAGGAGTCGCGCACGCCGGTGCAGACGATCTGCAAAACGATCGCCTGGCTCGACGCCGGGCCCGCGGGCGCTGAGCGGGCGGCGCGCCCGTCGCCGCCGGCACCACGGCCGACGATGAAGCTGCTGGAAGGCGGCAACCCGATCCAGGAGACACCGATTTTGTTCGACGGCGAGCTGGGCGGGCTGTTCGGGGTGGTCTGCGAATCGCCGCGATCCGAGCGTGCACCGGTCTGCGCGGTGCTGCTCAACGGCGGCGCGCTGCGCCACATCGGCCCCAGCCGCACATGGGTGGAGATCGCCCGGCGCTGGGCCGCGCGAGGCGTGCCGACGGTGAGGATCGACATGCCCGGGATCGGCGAGTCCGACGGTGACGCGCGCGAACCCGTGCCCGACGCGAGTTTTTACGTCCCGCAACGCACCGAGCAGACCCTGGCGATCCTCGACCGACTCGCCGACCGGGGCCTACCCGACCGGTTCGTACTCGGCGGCCTGTGCTCGGGCGCCTACTGGTCGCTGCACGCCGCGCTGGCAGATCCCCGGGTCAGGGGCGCGCTGATGATCAACCTGTACTCGGTTTTCTGGAGCGCCGATCTGGTCGCCGAGCGCGACACCAAGGAGTCGTTGGGCGCCCTGCGCGGTCGCGCCTGGCGTCGGCTGGTCAACCGCGACGTGACCGCCGCCCAGGCCAAAACGGCACTCGCGGCGATCAGGCCGAGCCAGCTGCGCTCGAGCGCTGGCAATCCGGTCGAGCGTTCACAAAGCCGGGAGATCGAGCGAGCCTTCGATCGCCTTCGCGAGCAGGGTACCCAGGGCGTGATGCTGTTCTCGCGCGGGGAGGGGTTGTACGACCAGTTCGTGCGCCAGGGCGTCGTGGAACGGATTCACCGGTGGCCGAACCTGAGTATCGCCCAGCTGCCCACCAGCGACCACATGTTCCGTGCGATCTGGCTGCAGCGTCACGTCCACGGCCAGCTCGACGATGCGCTCGAGCGGGTGCTCGCGTCCGAGTCCGGCTGAGCGCGGCGGGGCGGGACCGATACGCTGCGCGGTCGATGACCGACGTCGCGCAGCGGACCTCGCCCGAGCGCGAGTGGCTCGACCCACGGGCCTCAGAGCGCCTGCACCGGTATATCGATCGAGCGCTCGCGCGCGCGCGGTCCGGAGGCGCGCCGGTGCTGGTGAGCGTCAGCTCGGCCGTCGACGGCCAGACCGATCCGACGGCGGTTGTGGCGGCCTCGCGCAAGCCGGGCGAGCCGTGGTTCTGCCTCGAGCAGCCCGATCGCGACGGCTCGGCGGTGGCCGCGCTCGGATCGGTGCGAGCGCTCGAGGCGCGCGGTGCCGACCGCTTCGGGCAGACGGCCAGACGCTGGCGCGCCCTGGCCGCCGCCGCGATCGCCGACGAGGCCGACGGCCCGCCCGGCGCGGGGCTGGTCGCGCTCGGAGGGTTCGCGTTCGCATCGGACGGCGCGAGCTCGCCTCGTTGGGACGGGTTTGAGCCGGCGTCATTGGTGGTGCCCGAGGTGTCGCTGGCACGCAAGGCCGATCGCGTGTCGCTGACGCTGAATCTGGAGGTCGCTCCCGACGACACCCGCGAGGACGTCGTGGGCAGGTCGCAGCGGCGACTCGGAGAGCTCCGTCGCGCCTCGCTGCCGCTGCTCGATCCCGACCCGGCCGGCGAGTACACGGTGCTCAGCCCGATGCCGCCCGCGCACTACGAGGAGGCCGTCGCGAGCGCGGTGCGGCGGATTCGGGCGGGCGAGCTCGAGAAGATCGTGCTCGCGCGCGACGTCGAGGTGCGGGCGCCCACGCCCCACGATCCGGCGGCGATCCTCGGCGTGCTGCGCGAGGCGTTCTCCTCTTCCTACGTGTTCGCCGTCGGGCGCGGCAACGCCACGTTCATCGCGGCCACCCCGGAGCTGCTGGTCCGGTGCGAAGGGCAGCGCGCCAGCACCGTGGCCCTGGCCGGCTCGATCGGGCGAAGCGCGGACCCGGCGGTCGACGATCACCTGGGCGAGCAGCTGCTGGGCAGCGAGAAGGATCGCGAGGAGAACGCGATCGTTGCGCGGCGAATCGTCCGGAGCCTCGCGCCCCATTCGGTGTGGGTGACCGCCGCGCCCGACCCGGTCGTGGTGCGGGTGGCCAACATCCAGCACCTGGCGACGCCGATCCGCGCGCAGCTGACGTCGCCGATCGGCGCGATCGAGCTGGCGGGCGTGCTGCATCCGACCCCGGCGGTCGGCGCCGAGCCGGGCGAGCTGGCCTGGACGTTGATCCCGGCGCTCGAGGGCCTGGACCGCGGCTGGTACGCGGGCACGGTCGGCTGGACCGACGCGATCGGCGACGGGGAGTTCTGCGTGGCGCTTCGCTGCGCGCTGCTGCGCGATCGCGTCGCGCACCTGTACGCCGGCGGCGGGATCGTGCGCGACTCCGACCCCGCGGCCGAGCTCGCCGAGACGGAGGTCAAGCTCCAGGTGATGCTGCCGCTGCTCGCGGGCTAGACGAGCCCGCGCGCGACGGCCTCGGCGATCCGCCGGTGCAGCGCGAGGTTCTGCTCGCGGTCGGTGCGCACCTCGATGATCGTGGTGCGGTGATGGCTGACCGCCGCCTCCACCGCATGCCGCAGCTGTGTGGTGCTCGCGGGCCGCTCGTAGTCCAGGCCATACAGCGCCGCCGCGTGCGAGAAATCCAGGCCGTGCGGGGTGGCCACGTGCTGCTCGAATCCGTCGCTCTCGCCCGCCACGGGCAGGAAGTGGAAGATCCCGCCGCCGTCATTGTTGGGCAGGACGATCGTGACGGCGAGGTCGAGACGCCTGGCCGCCAGCAGGCCGCCAATGTCGTGGGCGAGGGCGACGTCGCCGATCAGCAGGACGACCGGGCCATCGCTGACGGCGGCCGCTCCGAAGGCTGACGAGACGGTGCCGTCGATGCCGTTGGCGCCGCGGTTGGACGCGACGTGAGGGGCAAGCTCGCGGGCCGGGAAGAACAGTTCGACGTCGCGGATCGGCATCGAGGAGGCGACAAACAGGGTGGCGTCAGACGGCAGCCACTCTCCCAGGCAGCGGGCCACGAGCGGCTCGGACAGCTCATCGCCTAGGGCCTCCGCGATCACGTCGGCGGTGCCGTCATCGGCTCGGCGCCACGCCGCGAGCCAGTCCGGATCGATCGGCGTCTCTGGGGCGTGCGCCTCCAGCGCGGCTGCCGGATCTCCGGGGTCTGAGACGGAGACGACCGCGGCCGGGTCCTGCCAGGCTCCCTCGGGATCCAGCGCGACCTGCTCGGTGTCCCCCAGGGACGCGAGCCAGGTGCGAAGCGGCTTGGACGTCGGCAGGTCGCCGATCCTGATCACCAGCTCGGGTTGCATCTCTCCGACGAACCGCTCGTCACGCAAGATCACGTCGTAGTGGGCGATCGCGGCCGGTCCGTGGCGCGCACCCGACAGCGGATCCGCGAGCAGCGGGTAGCCCGCGCGCTCGGCAAACCGCGCCGCCGCCGGGCCGAGCCAGCGGTCACGCTCGTGGCGGCCGGCCACTACGATCCCGCGGGGCGGCAGCGCCGTCAGCGCGACCGCCGGGGGCGGGGTCACGGGCACGCGCCGAACCCAGGGACGGCCGTCGTGACGGCCGCTGGCGTCATCCTCGAGCGGCGACGACAGCACCAGCGGCTCGCGCAGCGGGAAGTTCAGGTGAACGGGCCCGGGACGCCCCTCGACCGCGGTCCAGAACGCCCTGCACGCAAGCGTCCGGATCCACCGCAACCGCTCGTCGGTGGCGTCGTGGACGCCGACCTCGACGAACCACTTGACGGCATCGCCGTAGAGCTTGATCTGGTCGATCGTCTGACCGGCGCCGACGTCGCGCAGCTCCGGCGGACGGTCGGCGGTCAGGAGGATCAGCGGCACCCGCGCCTGCTCGGCCTCGATCACGGCCGGCGCGAGGTTGGCCGCGGCGGTACCCGACGTGCAGGTCACCGCCACGGGGCGGCCGGAGGCCTTGGCGGCGCCGAGCGCAAAGAACCCCGAGCAGCGCTCGTCGATGTGTGACCAGCACCGGATCCGCGGCTCTCGCACCAGCGACAGCACGATCGGCGTGCACCGCGATCCCGGCGACGTGCAGGCGTGCTCGAGCCCGCAGCGGGCGAGCTCGTCGCAGAACGCGCGCAACAGCAGGTAGGTGTCGGTGGCGGTCATGATTGTGGGGATGGCGCCGACCGTCGTGTTCCTGCACGGCTTCACCCACACCGGCCGCAGCTGGGAACCGGTGATCGCGGCGCTCGGCGAACGCTACACGTCAGTCGCAGACGACATCCGCGGCCACGGCGACGCCTCCGGGCGCGTTCCGGTCTCGTTGGAGGCGGTGATCGACGATGTCGTGGCGGCGGCCGGGCCGGAGCGCTACACGCTGGTCGGGTACTCGATGGGCGGGCGGATCGCCCTGCACCTGGCGCTTGCCGCGGGCGATCGTGTGGAGCGTCTGGTCCTGATCGGGGCGAGCCCGGGGATTGCCGATGATGGCGAGCGCTCCGCGCGGCGGCGGGCCGACGAGGAGCTGGCGGACGAGATCGAGCGCTCGAGCATCGATGAGTTCGCGCGGCGGTGGGCGCAGACGCCCGTGCTCGCGGGAATGCCGGCGGCGGCTCTGGACGCCGCGCAAGCCGACCGGCTGCGATCGACGCCGACGGGGCTGGCACGGGCGCTGCGCGGGCTTGGCACGGGGGCGCTCCCGTCGCTGTGGGACCGGCTCGGGGAGCTGCCGATGCCGGTGACGCTCGTGGTGGGGGAGCGGGATTCGAAGTTCCGGGCGACGGCCGTCGAGATGGCGCGTCGGATGCCGGAGGCCGACGTTGTCGTCGTGCCGGTCGCCGGTCACGCCGTGCATCTCGAAGCACCCGAGGCGATCGCTCGCGCCCTCCCGCTACGTTAGGTACGTGATGGCATCTGCAGTTGGTCTGGCGCACGTTGCGGCCGTGTCTTTCCTGGCTGCCCGGCTGGCGCCGTCCGGGGCGTTCTGGCTTGCGCTAGCCGGCGGTGCCGCCGTCGCGCGAGAGGCCGATCAGCGGGGCGTCCGGGCCGGCTACGCGAGCAGCGCGGCGGCGATGCTGCAGACGGTGGCGATGGTTGGTCCACTGCGTCTCAGCGGCCCGCTCACTCAGGCCCTCAGCGCGCCGCTGCTTGGCTCGATGCATGCGCGCGGGCGGCAGTGGCGCAGCATGTTCGCTGTGTGCGTCGCCGTCCGGCTCGCGCTGTATGCGGCGCTGACGTCGTTCACGGTGTTCGTGCTGCTCGGCCCCGCCGGCTACAAGGGCTCGTTCGATGCCCTGTTCGGGTGGCTGCCGTTCCTGCCCGACGGCCTGGCGGGTGCGCTGCTGATCACCGCGATCACCCAATTCATCGCCGCGGTGTTCTTTTCGACGATCCAGGTCGGTCTCTACCGGCGGGCGCTGGGCGCCTGGCCCGAACCTGGGGTCGCCGAGAAGCGGCAGATCGCGGCGGCGCCGCCGGTCTTCGAGCGCGCGGGTGCTGACCCACGAGCCGTGCTCGCCGCGGCGGCGGTGGTTACGGCGGTCCTGTTGTTCACCCACGCCTGGCTTGTGCTCGGTGCCGTTGCCATCTGGCTGGCCGGGGCAGCGGTGCTGGCGCGACACGGCGACCGGGACGTGATCAAGATCGGCCTGTTGCTTGCGGCATTGCTGGCCGCGGGGACGCTGATCGGATCGCTCGTCGGCGGCCTTGGCGTCAACGAGGCGGCCAGCCGCACGGTCCGCGCCGGGCTACTGGTGCTGGTCGCGACGTGGATGCGCGCCGCTGCGAGCAGCGCGGGGCTGCGCGAGGCGTTTCGCCGCGGGTTGCTTCACCTCAGGCGCCTGCCGGGAGCGGCGGATGCCGCACACATCTTGGGCGAGCTCGACACCGGCAGTCTGCTCGCCGGGTCGGCCGCGTCGCTCCAGGACCGCCTGCGAGGCGTGCCTCATCGACCGCTTCCCGTGGCGGACGCGGTGCTTCAGTGGGCAGCGCACGAAGCCCATGCGGTGGTGCCGGATGGCGTCCGGGCCACCGCGACGGTCCTGCGCGTGCGGCTGCGCGACGCGACGCTCGCGGTATCGGTGCTGCTACCGGCCGCCGCCTTGCTGACCGTCGTCGGCGGCTAATACCAGCCGAGCAGGCCGTCGCCGAGACCGGGGCCGGCGGGAGCAGCAATCCGGCCGTTTTGCGCCGGGAGTGGGTCTGCTCGACCGTCAAATACGCCGAGCGTCGCCAGGCCGCAGGGGTGGTCGGGCTTGATCGCGGCGGCGGCGTGCAGCGCGGCGGCGATGCCCAGGGGGCCGTCGAGGGCTGAGGCGAGATAGACCTCGTAGCCGGCGGCGCGAGCGCGCCGGGCCTGCTCGATCACGCCGCTGATCCCGCCGCCGCGGGCGATCTTCAGACAGACCGCGTCGCACACGCGGCGATCGAGCGCGCCTGGCTCCTGAGTGCTCTCGTCGATCGCGATCGGGACGTCGGTCCTGCTTTGGAGCTCTTGGGTCTGGTCGAGTCCGTGGACGGGCTCCTCGCAGAGCTCGATGCCGACCGGAGCAAGCGCCCGAAGCGTGACTGCGGCCTCCCCAACCGACCAGGCGCCGTTGGCGTCGAGGCGGATCTGCATCTCCGGCCCGGCGAACGCGCGAACGGCGGCGACGCGCCCCGCTTCGTCGCCGATGCCGACCTTCAGCTTGAGCGTTCGAAAGCCGGCCTCACGCGCCATGGCGGCCTCGGCCACCGCGCCGGAGCGGTCCGGGGCGGCGATCGTGGCGTTGACCTCGACTACCGGGGCGGCCTCCGCGCCAAGTAAGCGCCACACGGGCTGGCGCTTGCGCTGGCCCTCGAGGTCCCAGAGCGCGAGGTCGATGGCGGCGGTCGCGTGCGGTAGGACAGCGCGTCTCGCGCACTCGTTCAGGAGCTCCTCGCGGTCCTCGGCGTCTGATTGCGACAGCGGCTCACGGCAATCCTCGAGCGCCGCCAGGACGTCGTCGAGCGAGGCCACGTCGTAGCCCTCCAGCGGCGCCGCCTCGCCGTGGCCGATCGTGCCGTCGGCGGCGTGCAGGCGGACGAGCCCCAGTCGCCGTGCGTTGACCGACGTCCGCGCGGTGACAAACGGCGCGCGCAAGCGCGCCTCAATCAATTCGATCTCCAGCTTCACCGACTCAGCAGCAGGCCCGCCGACAGCAGAATGCAGAACGCGAGCTGGAGCATCCCGGTGTGGGCGAGGGCCTGGTTGAGCGAGGGTCCGTCGGTGCGGTTTCGCACCTCGCGGACGATCTGGGCCGCGAGCGGGAGGGTGAGCCAGGGGAGCAGCATCCAGGGCTTCATCGGGCCGAACACCCACGTGACCGGCGCGAGCACGAACGCGAGGTAGACGATCGCGGCGAACATCGTGCGGGTGCGCTGTCGACCAAGGCGGACCGCGAGCGTGCGCTTGCCGGCGCGGCGGTCGGAGTCGATGTCGCGGAAGTTGTTGACCACGAGGATCGCCGAGGCCAGCAGGCCGACCGGCACGGCCAGCGCGAACGCCTTCCAGTCGAGGTGCTTGACCTGCACGAAGTACGAGCCGGCGACCGCGACGATCCCGAAGAACAGGAACACGAACAGCTCGCCGAGGCCCTCGTAGCCGTAGGGCTTGGGGCCGCCCGTGTAGAGCACGCCAGCGAGGATCGACGCGGCGCCCACGAGCAGCAGCTGCCAGCCGGCGACGACGACGAGGTAGACGCCCGCGAGCACCGCCACGCCGAACGACACGTACGTGGCGACGAGCACCTGGCTGGGCGGGACGAGGCCGCCGGCGGTGACGCGGACGGGGCCGAGGCGGTCCTCGGCGTCGGCGCCGCGGCGGGCGTCGGAGTAGTCGTTTGAGAGGTTGGTGCCGACCTGGATGAAGATCGCGCCGATCAGCGCGGCGACGAACCGCAGCGGGTGGAACACGTGCTGCCAGCCGGCGAGTGCGGTGCCCACGAGGACGGGCGCGATCGCTGCGGGCAGCGTGCGTATGCGCGCGGCCATCAGCCAGATGCGGACCCCGCTGGGGGTGGCGGCGCGGGTGGCGGTCATCGGTGCACTACGCGCGGTGGGGGAACTTCGCGAAGTCGGGCTTGCGCTTCTCGAGGTAGGCGTTACGGCCTTCCTGCGCCTCCTCGCTCATGTAGAAGAGCAGGTTCGCGTCGTGGGCCAGCTGCTGGATGCCGGCCAGGCCGTCCTCGTCGGCGTTGAAGCTGGCCTTGAGCAGGCGCAGCGCGAAGGGGGAGAGGGCGAGCATCTCGCGGCACCACTGCACGGTCTCCTCCTCGAGGCGGTCGAGCGGCACGACCGTGTTGATCAGTCCCATCTCGAGCGCCTGGTGTGCGTCGTACTGGCGACAGAGGAACCAGATCTCCTTGGCCTTCTTGGGGCCCACCAGGCGGGAGAGGACCGTGGCGCCAAAGCCGCCGTCGAACGAGCCGACCTTGGGACCGGTCTGGCCGAAGCGCGCGTTGTCGGCAGCGATCGTCAGGTCGCAGACGACGTGCAGCACGTGGCCGCCGCCGACCGCGTAGCCGGCGACCATTGCGACTACGGGCTTTGGCATGCGGCGGATCTGGACGTGCAGGTCGGTGACGTGGAAGCGGCCCACGGCCTGGTGCTTGCCGGCCTCGGTCGGGTCGGCGCCGGTCACGTAGCCGCCGCGTCCCCCGCGGGTGCGCTGGTCGCCGCCCGAGCAGAACGCCTCGGTTCCCTCGCCGGTCAGGATCACCACGCCGACTGAGAGGTCTTCGCGCGCGCGAGTGAACGCGTCCGAGAGCTCGATCACCGTCTCGGGCCGGAAGGCGTTTCGCACCTCAGGGCGGTCGATCGTGATCTTCGCGATCCCGGCGTCGTCGCCGGTGCCGAGCTCGTAGCGGATGTCCTGGTATTCAGCGGCCGAAGCCCATGTGGTGCCCAATGCAGACTCCTTGACGGGGCGCCCGAGGTTACCGTTTTGGTCATGGCGTTCTGGATCCACCTCGCGGCTGGAAAGCACCCCGACCGGGTCGCGGTCGAGGGGCCATCGCACTCGCTGACGTACGCGGAGGTCGCGGAGGCGGCTATCGGGGTTGCGGGGGCGCTCGGGCAGATGGGGATGCGGTTTGGGGATCGGGTCGCGCTCGCGCTACCGGCCGTCGAAGACTTCGTCGTCGCGCTGCACGGGTGCTTTCTGGCGGGCGCGGTGGCGGTTCCGGTTGACCTACGACTCACCGAAGAGGAGCGGGCCGCGCGGCTGGCCGGGGCCGAGGTCGTGCTGACCTCGCTGCCGTCGCCGGCGAGCGTCTCGTGGCCGACGACGTCGTTCGGTGATGCGCCGGTGACGGTGATGCACACCTCCGGGACGACCGCGGCGCCCAAGCAGGTCGTGCTGACCCGAGGCAACTGGCTCGCCAACGCGCTCGGCTCGGCGGTCGCGCTGGGGCTCGATCCGGCCGAGCGCTGGCTGTGTCCGATGCCGCTGACCCACGTCGGCGGGCTGTCGATCCCGATCCGCAGCTCGATCTATGCGACGACCGCGGTCGTGCACGAGCGCTTTGACACCGCGCAAGTGCTGGACGACCTGATGGAACCGAGGCGGCGAATCACGCTCGTGTCGCTCGTGCCGACGATGCTCTCGCGGCTGCTCGACGCGGGGCTCGAGCGTCCGCCGGCGCTGCGGTGGGTGCTGCTGGGGGGTGGGCCTATCCCCGGGCCGTTGTTGGAGCGGGCGGCCGGGGCCGGGGTCCCGGTCGCGCCGAGCTACGGGATGACCGAGACGTGCTCGCAGATCGTCACGTTCGGATGGCCGCTCCCGGGAGCCGAGATCTGGACCTCGTCCGGTGAGGTCGTGGTACGCGGCCCGATGGTCGCGGCGAGCGCGCTGGATTCCGACGGCCGGCTGTTCACGGGCGACCTGGGGACGTTCGACGACCGCGGGCGGCTCGTGATCACCGGACGCAAGGCGGACACGATCGTGACCGGGGGCGAGAACGTGGCGCCGGTCGAGGTCGAGGACGTGCTGCTTAAGCATCCGGCGGTGGCCGATGCGGCGGTGTTCGCGCGGCCGGACGCGGAGTGGGGGGAGGCGGTCGTGGCGTCCGTGGTGCTGCGAGAAGGAGGGACCGTCGAGGCCGAGGAGCTGCGGGCGTTCTGCGCGGAGCGGCTCGCGGGGTTCAAGGTGCCCAAGGCGTTCGAGTTCGTCTCGGGGCTGCCGCGCAGCCAGACCGGCAAGCTCCTGCGACGCGAGCTGGTCTAGGGGCGCTTCGCCTTCGCCCGCGGACCAGCGGAAAACGACCCAAGCGACGTGGTTCCGGGGTCGCGCGGGTCAAATTCGTCGCTGAGCGATGCAAAGGACCCACGGCGCGTCATGAGGACGTCGGATGGGTCGTTTTCGACCGATCACACGACCTGACGTGACGTCGTTCGATGTGACGTTTGATCCAGCTATGATGCGCATCTGATGTCCAGTTCCGCCGCGGCGAACGGCACGACCGAGCGCACCGAGAACGATCTGACGATCGAGCAACTCGCGGCGCAGACCGGCATGTCGGTGCGCAACATCCGCGCACACCAGGCCCGGGGGCTGCTCGCCCCTCCCGAGGTGCGCATGCGGGTCGGCTACTACGGCCCGGAGCATGTCGCGCAGCTGAAGCAGATCCGTGAGCTCCAGGACGAGGGCTTCAACCTCAACGGCATCAAGCGCCTGCTCGAGGACCAGCAGGGGACGGCGGAGCGGCTGCTGCACTTCAAGCGGTCGCTGGCGGCGCCGCGCAGCGAACAGGCTCCCCAGACGCTGACCCTCGGCGAGCTCAGCAGGCGCTTTCGCGTCGACCCGATGGAAGGCCCCGACGTGCTCGCGCGGGCGCTGAAGCTGGGGATCCTGACCCCGGCCGGCGACGGCCGCTACGAGGCCTCCAATCCCGCGCTGCTCGAGCTAGGCGACGAGGTCGTGGGCCACGGCATCTCGCTCGACAGCGCGCTGTCGGTGCTCGAGGACATCGAGCGCCACAGCGACTCGGTGTCGCGGTCGTTCGTGAAGCTGTTCCTGCGCGAGGTGTGGAAGCCGTTCGCACAGGCCGACATGCCGCCGGAGCGCTGGCCCGAGATCGAGGCGGCGGTGCAGCGGCTGCGCCCGATCGCGGCGGAGGCGGTGATGGCGATCTTCCAGTCGCGCCTGAGCAACCAGATCGAGGGCGCGTTCAGCGAGATCACGAGACGTTTGTCGGAGCGCAGCCAATGACCGACGCCGACGAGCAGCGCGCCGACATCCTCGATGGCTGGGAGCACGCGGCGTCCGGTTGGGGCCGGCGCGCGCAGCGGGTGCGCGACTGGGGAATGCCGGTGTCGACGTGGATGATCGAGCAGCTCTCGCTTCAGCCGGGAATGCGGCTGCTCGAGCTCGCCGCCGGACCGGGGGACACCGGCTTTCTGGCTGCCGAGTTGATCGCGCCGGGCGGGACGCTGATCTCCAGCGATGCCAGCGAGGGCATGCTCGACGTGGCACGCGAGAGGGCGCGCGACCTCGGCGTGAGCAATGTCAGCTTCGAGTTCAAGCAGCTCGAGATCGAGTGGATCGACCTTCCGACCGCGAGCGTCGACGCGATCCTGTGCCGCTGGGCGTACATGCTCACGGTCGACCCGGCTGCGGGCTTGAGCGAGGCCCGGCGCGTGCTGGCACCCGGCGGACGGTTCGCGCTGGCGGTGTGGGACCGCGACGAGGAGAACCCGTGGTCGACGATCCCGACCGAAGCGATCGTCCAGGGCGGCTACATGGACGCGCCCGACCGCGCCGTCTCGCCCGGGATCTTCTCGCTCGCCGATCCGGAGCGGCTGCAGGACATGCTCGAGGAGGCGGGCTTCGTCGACGTGCTCGTGGAGTCCATCGACGTGATGCGCGACTACGACGGCTTCGACGACTTCTGGGGCGAGTCGCTCGACCTGTCGCCGAGCCTGGGCGCCGCGCTCGAGCGGCTCACCGACGCGCAGCGTGATGAGATCCAGCGACGGGCGCAGTCGCTGGCCGAGCCATTCAGCGACGGCGAGGAAGGGCTTCACCTTCCGGGCGTCTCACTGGTCGCGTCGGCAACCGCCTGAGCCGCCGCCCGGCCGCGGGGACCGCTGGCTCGTCATAACGCAAAGCCCCTGCAATTGAACGGGATCTTGCATCGTGAAAACGGCCTTGCAGTGGTTCTTACGTGAGCAGTTGTGGGCAACAATCGCCCCACATGCGAGCTCGAATATTGATCCCCCTGGCCGCCGCGGCGATGCTTGCGGCCCCCGCCTCCGCTTCCGCGTTTTTCGCACACACCGTCACCCAAGGAGAGTCGCTGACTTCGATCGCGGCCGCCGACGGACTATCCGTTGCGCAGCTTGCGGCTGCCAACGGCCTGCCGCTCAACTCTTTCCTGATCGAGGGCTCGACGGTCCAGATCCCGCCGCAGAGCTCGACGCTGTCGGGGCTGAGCTCCGGCATCTCGTCGACGACCGCCACCAGCTCGGTGCCGGCGAGCACGAGCTCCTCGGGCTCATACGTCGTCGTCCCCGGTGACACGCTGAGCGGGATCGCCGCGCGAATCGGAACGACGGCCACGGCGCTGGCGGCCGCCAACGGCCTCGACGTCAACGGGATCCTGCCCGCTGGCGCCGCGATCCGGCTCTCGGGCTCTCCGTCGGGATCGACGACGCTGCGCGTCAGCACCACTAGTTCGGGCTCGGGCTCCTACCTGGTCGTCCCCGGTGACACGCTGACCGCGATCGCCGCGCGTGCCGGCACCACGCCCGCCGCGCTCGCCGCGGCCAACGGCCTGGACCTCAACGGCATTCTGCTCGCTGGGAGCGCGATCCACGTGCCGTCGGGTTCCACCGCGCTGCCGGTGTCGACGTCGCTGGGCGGCACCGCCGAGACCCAGCCGGTCGGCGCCCCCGCCCAGGGCGACCCGACGAATCCACCGTATCCGACCCCGGAGCGGTTGAGCGCCTCCCAGATCGCCTCGGTCGCCGTCGCGCACGGCGTGCCGCCGGCGCTTGCGGACGCGATCGCCTGGCAGGAGAGCGGCTTCAACAACGACCTGGTCTCCAGCGCTGACGCCCGCGGGATCATGCAGATCCTGCCGGGGACGTGGGACTGGATCCAGCGCACCCTGACTCCGAGCGCGCCGCTGGCGCCCGCCTCCGCGGTCGAGAACGTGCGTGGTGGCGTGTTGCTGCTGCGCTCACTGCTGAACTCGACCGGCGGTGACGCCGCCACGGCCGCCGCGGGCTACTACCAGGGCCTGCCCTCGGTGCAGGCACACGGCATGTACCCGTCGACGCAGCAGTACGTCCAGAGCGTGCAAGCGCTCGAGCAGCGGTTCGGCGGAGGGTGAGCAGTCGCCCAGGAGCGCCGCCAGATACGCTCCGGGCATGTTCTACGACGACGACGCGGACCTCTCACTTCTCGACGGCAAGACGATCGCAATCATCGGCTACGGGTCCCAGGGTCACGCCCACGCGCTGAACCTCAAGGACTCCGGCGCCTCGGTCGTCGTGGGGCTGAGGGCCAGCTCGAGCAGCAAGCCCAAGGCCGAACAGCACGGCCTGCGCGTCGTCGACCCGGCTGACGCGGCGAGCGAGGGCGACATCGTGATGATGCTGGTGCCCGACGAGCTGCACCGCCAGGTGTGGGAGTCGGGCGTCAAGGACGGGATCGCGTCCGGCAACCTGCTGATGTTCGGCCACGGGTTCTCGATCCACTACGGCGAAGTCGTGCCGCCACCGGACGTCGACGTGGCGCTCGTGGCGCCGAAGGGACCGGGGCATCTCGTCCGCCGCCAGTACGTGGACCGCACCGGCGTGCCGGGCCTCGTCGCCGTCCATCAGGACGCCACGGGGAACGCCCTGGCAACCGCCCTGGCGTACGCGAAGGGGATCGGCTGCACCCGCGCGGGCGTGATCGAGACCACCTTCAAGGACGAGACCGAGACCGACCTGTTCGGCGAGCAGGCCGTGCTGTGCGGTGGCGTCACTGAGCTCGTGCGGGCCGGTTACGAGACGCTGACTGATGCCGGCTATGACCCGCGCCTGGCCTACTTCGAATGCCTTCACGAGCTCAAGCTGATCGTCGACCTGATGTACGAGAAGGGGATCGCCGGGATGCGCTACTCGATCTCCAACACCGCCGAGTACGGCGACATGACCCGCGGCAGCCGGGTGATCTCCGACGAGTCGCGCGTGGCGATGAAGCAACTGCTGCAGGAGATCCAGTCCGGGGACTTCGCCCGCGAGTGGATCGCCGAGAACCGCGCGGGCCAGGAGAACTTCAAGCGGATGCGCGAGGAGCAGGCGGGCCACCAGGTTGAGGTAGTGGGGCGCGAGCTGCGGGCGCAGATGGCCTGGATCGACACCGAATTCGAGGAGTAGCTCGCGCCGTCAGGATTGACGCCGGGCCCGCGCGGGAAGCCTGCGGATCCGACTCCAGCGACCCGCTACCTTCGTAGATCAGAACGCATGGCAGACACGTCCACCGCCCTGCAGATACCGACTGAGCTCAAGCCCGCCGACGGACGCTTCGGCTCGGGCCCGTCGCGGATCCGCCCCGAGCAGCTCGAGCATCTCGCCGCCACGGGGACATCGCTGATGGGCACCTCGCACCGCCAGAAGCCCGTCAAGCAGCTGGTCGGACGCGTGCGGGCGGGCCTGCGCGAGCTGTTCGACGTGCCCGACGGCTACGAGGTGGTGCTCGGAAACGGCGGCACGACGGCGTTCTGGGACGCCGCGACGTGCTGCCTGGTGCGCGAGCGCGCGCTGCACCTCAGCTACGGCGAGTTCACCTCGAAGTTCGCGGCCTGCACGCGGGCAGCACCGTTCCTCTCCGAGCCGATCGTCGTCGACGCCGAGCCGGGCGACGCCCCGCGGCCGGTCTCGGACCCGGCCGCCGACGTGATCGCCTGGGCCCACAACGAGACCTCGACCG
>DASSGR010000208.1:0-26343 GCA_035693425.1 Solirubrobacteraceae bacterium | reverse complement strand
TTCGCCGGCGTCGTGGCGCTCGACCTGCGGCGCATGAACGCGCTTGTCGACCTCGATGAGCAGTCGCGGCTTGCGGTGCTCGAGCCGGGGTTGCGCGCCCCGCAGGCCGAGGCGCTGCTCAACGAGCGCGGATTCACGATCGGCCACTTCCCCCAGTCGTTCGAGTACCTCACGGTCGGCGGCGCGGCGGCGACGCGGTCAAGCGGACAGGCGTCCGCCGGCTACGGGCGCTTCGACGACCTGGTGCTGGCTCTGCGAGTGGCCGCACCCGCGGGCACGCTCGAATTTGGCCGGGCTCCGAAATCCGCCGCCGGCCCGGATCTGCGCCAGCTGATCCTTGGCTCGGAGGGCGCGCTCGGGGTGATCACGTCGCTGACGGTGGCGCTGCGTCCCGTCCCGGAGGAGCGAGTCTATGACGGGTGGCGGTTTGAGACGTTCTGGCAGGGAGCGGATGTGGTGCGTCGTCTCGTCCAGGATGGCCCGCGACCGACCGTGCTGCGACTGTCCGACGAAGCCGAGACCGCGCTCAACCTCGCGCGGCCGTCCGAGCTGGGAAGCGGCGCCGGCGGATGCTTGGCGATCGCGGGGTACGAGGGGAGTGAGCTCGACGTGGCGGCGCGGCGCCGCGCGGCCTCCGCCGTCCTGGAAGCGGCGGGTGCGCAGGCCGTCCCAGACGCGGGTGAAGCCTGGGCGCAGGGCCGCTATCGCGGCCCCTACCTGCGCGACGCGCTGCTTGACGCCGGCGCCCTCGTCGAGACGCTCGAGACTGTCGCGTTCTGGTCGGCGCTGCCGCGGCTGTACGAGGGCGTGATCACCGCGCTACGAGAGTCACTTTCGGCCCAGGGAGCCCCGCCGGTGGTGGTCTGTCACATCTCGCACGTTTACGCGTCCGGAGCGTCCCTGTACTTCACGGTCGCCTGCGCGCAGCTCGACGATCCAGTCGCGCAATGGCGCAGCGCAAAGGCGGCCGCCGGCGACGCGATCCTCGCCGCGGGCGGATCGATCACTCACCACCATGGAGTCGGTCGCGATCACGTCGAGTGGTATGCGCGCGAGATCGGCGAGCTCGGTGTGGGCGCTCTGGCCGCGGTCAAGCGCCGACTCGATCCACAGGGCATCCTCAACCCAGGCGTCCTGATTCCGCTCGGATGAGCCCCCTCGTATCCTCCGCTCGATGACCGACACCTTGCCGATGGCTCGTGGCCTGGCCGAGCTGGCGGTTGTGCTTGGCGCCAACCTCCAGCCGGGACAGATTCTCTGCCTGTCCTCCGAGCCCGGAAAGGAGCAGGTGGCCCGTGCCGTCGCTGAGGTCGCCTATCAACGGGGCGCGAAGTTTGTGGACCTCAACGTCTTCGACTACTACTTCAAGCGCGCGCGTGCGGTCCATTCAGATCCGGAGCTGCTCGAGTACGTGCCTCCGTGGTACGGGGAGCGTCTGCTGTCGGTTGGCGATCACCGCTGCGCGCTCGTGCACCTGGCCGGACCGGCGGCGCCCAACATCATGGACGGCGTCTCGCCCGAGCTGGTCGGCAAGGACATGCTGCCCCACATCAGAGAGTCCAGCCAGGTGGTCAACGAGCAGACCACCAACTGGACCGCGGTTCCCTGCCCGACCGCCGGATGGGCCGAGCTGGTGTACCCCCAGCTCGAGCCTCCGGCCGCGCTGGAGCGCCTGTGGGAGGAGATCGGCTACGTCTGCCGGCTCGATGTCGATGACCCGATCGCCGCCTGGATGCAGCGGCTTCAAACACTCGAGGCGGTGGCCGACAGGCTCAGCGCGCTGCAGCTGGACGCGTTGCGCTTCCACGGGCCGGGGACGGACCTGCTCGTCGGCTTGTTCGCCTCGAGCCGCTGGAAGTGCGCACGGCTGACGACCGTCGACGGCATCCCGCACGCCCCGAATCTCCCGACCGAGGAGGTGTTCACCACGCCTGATCCCGCGCGAGTGGAGGGCGTCGTCACCTCAACCAAGCCGCTGTTTCAGTCCGGGGCGGTGATCACCGGGCTGAAGGTGCGATTCGAGGCGGGCTCGGCGGTGGCGATCGATGCCGACGAGGGCGTGGGCATCCTGCGCACGCTTGGAGAGCGTGACGAAGGCGCGCTGCGGCTGGGCGAGGTCGCGCTCGTGGACAACGAGAGCCGCATCGGCAAGCTGGGGACGGTGTTCTACGACACCCTGCTCGACGAGAACGCCGCCAGCCACATCGCGCTCGGCCACGGGCTGGACTTCGCGGTCGACGACCCCGAGGATCGCGAGCGCGTCAACTCCAGTCAGCTGCACATCGACTTCATGATCGGCTCGGACGAGGTGTCGGTCACGGGCCTCACCGGCGCCGGCGACGAGGTGCCGTTGCTGCGTGGCGGCAGCTGGCAGATCTGAGGATCGGTACGCTACGCACGCTCTAAGGAAGGGCTCTAAGGAGAGGTGCCGGAGCGGTTGAACGGGCGCGACTGGAAATCGCGTAACGGGGGTTAACCTCGTTCGGGGGTTCGAATCCCCCCCTCTCCGTTGCCCGCGCCCGGGTGCTGGCCGGGGGACGTGTTCGTGGGCACTTCACTTAGCCCCTCGTGAGCACCTGATTAGGTGATATTTAGCCGGGGCGCAGGCCCCACGCCGGGGGGTCGAAAATTTCCGCAAGAAGCTCTACATCTTGGAGTTTGAGCTTCCGTTCGTCGGTTTCAAGAGATACCCTGCCGGGTTGGTAAGGGGCGATGATTCCTGCGCGACTATCCCGTCCGGCATTGAGGCTCGTAGAGGGAGCGCCGGTTGCCCCTGCCGAGGTTGAGTGGACGTGGTTCTGCGGGCATTGCGCCGCTCCTTCACCCTCCGAGGAGCCCCCCGCCCCGAGCGCCCGGGTGTGCACCGCGTGCGGGCTGGGGTTGCTGCTCGAGACTCACCGCGACACCGCCCCGAGGCCCGACGACGCGTTCCTGGTGATCGACCACGGCCTCTTGGTGCAGGCCATGTCGCGTCGCGCCCAGGTGCTGCTCGGACTCACCGAGGCCGAGGCGATCAACCGCCGCGTGGCCGAGCTGCTCGTGCCGGCCGACGCCGAGGCGCGGGCACCGACGGGATTTGCGGCGGCCATCGTCGATGCGGCGGCCGGCCTGGAGGAATCGGTCATCGTCACCGTCCGGCCCTGGAACACGTTCGGCGTGCGGATGCGCGCGCGGATCGCGCCCTGCGGCCCGCCTCGAGCGGCGCTCGTGACCCTCGAGGATCCGACGTCGCGCCCGCTTCGCGCGGTCGGCTGATCAGGCCGGCGCCAACGTCCCGGGCACCCCACAGGGGATGAGCGTTTCGGGCAGGCGCACCGAGCCGTCGGCCTGCTGGCCGTTCTCGAGCAGCGCGATGATCGTGCGGCCGACGGCAACGGCCGTGCCGTTCAGCGTGTAGACCGGCACCGGCCGGCCCTCGGGAGGCCGGTAGCGGATGTCCAGGCGCCGGGATTGGTAGTCGGTCGTGTTCGAGGTCGAGGTGAGCTCGCGGTAGCGCCCCTGGCCTGGGAGCCAGGCCTCGCAGTCGTACTTCATCGAGGCCGACGCGCCAAGGTCGTTGACGGCGATCGCGACCACCCGATACGGGATGTTGAGGTCCTGAAGGATCGACTCCTCGATCGCCAGCAGGCGCTCGTGCTCGGCCTGGCCCTCCTCGGGCGTCACGAAGCAGAACATCTCGACCTTGTCGAACTGGTGCACCCGGAAGATCCCGCGCGTGTCCTTGCCCGCCGCGCCGGCCTCGCGCCGGAAGCACGGAGAGAAGCCGGCATACCGAATCGGCAGCGCATCGCCGGCGATGATCTCCCCCGCGTGCAGCGACGCCAGCGGGACCTCCGATGTGCCGGCGAGGTACAGGTCGTCGTCGGCCAGCCGGTAGATCTGCTGCTCGGTGTCGGGAAGCATGCCCGTCCCGTACAGGGCCTGCTCGCGGACCAGCACCGGCGGGATCACCGGCTCAAAGCCCTGGGCGCGTAGCTTCTCCAGCGCGTAGCGGACGAGCGCGAGCTCGAGCATCACGAGGTCACCCTTGAGGTACGCGAACCGGGACCCCGATGTGCGGGCCGCGGCCTCCATGTCGATCCGTGGGCCCGCCAGCTCGAGGTGGTCGCGACCCGTGGCCCCGGCCTGCCCGACCTCTCGCAGGACCGTGTCCTCGTCGGGCGCGTCGGGGGACGGCAGCGCCGGCAGTGCGGCGAGCTCGGCGTCCAGCTGGGCGCGCACAGCGGTCTCCTCGTCGCTGAGCGCGCGACCCTTTGCCGCCAGCTCCGCGAGCCGCTCGCGCTCCTCCGGGGTCGGCGGGCCCTTGCGGCCCTTGCTGGCAGCGTTCTGCTCGGCGCGCAACGTCTCGAGCTCGGCACGCAGCGCTCGCCAGCGCTCGTCGAGCTCGAGTACGCGATCGATCGCCGCCGCCGCTCCGGGCCCGCGGCGCGACAGCGCCGTGCGAACGGCGTCCGGGTCGCGGCGGATCAGCTGGATGTCGAGAATGGTCTTCCGCTCCTGGTTGGCGGCCGGGCCACGGATGCTAGGAGCTGGAGCTCTGCTTCTTGGCCTTGCCGCCGCTCTGGGTGGTCGTGCTGGCCGTCGTGGACGTGGTGGCCGTCGTGGCGGTGGGAGACGCGGCGGGGAGCGTGCCGATCGGCTGCTGGTTGCACGGAGTCACGCCCGGGACCTTGGGCGCCTGGCGCCCGGAGTACGTCGCCACGAATTTTGCGACGTTGATGGCGTCTTGTCCCACGACCACGTTCTGGGGCATGATCGCGCCCGAGAAGCCGCCGTTCTGGATCGCGTAGAGCACGCGGTCGACGGGCCGTTCACAGCGCTGGTCGAAGTTGGGCCCGTTGACGATCTCGCGATTGCGAGCGTTGGCCGCCGAACCGTGGGTGGCGGCGTAGGAGAGCGTGTGACATCCGGAACACCGCTGGTTGAACAGGACTGCGCCCGCGTGGTTGGGGTTCGACGGCGGAACGCTGATGTTCTCGGTGCCACAAGCCGTGCTGAGAGCGGCGGTGACGACCGCGGTAGCCGTTATGAAGAGGACCTTGACGGGTCGGCTCATCGAGGGCGGGATCATAATCGCATCCCCATGACAGGGCTGCGCGCAACGAAGTTCGCTCTCCTCCTGGCGGCGGCGCTGCTGGTCACCGCGTGCAGCCACACCGAGGTGGTCGGTAGCGATCGGACCGTCCAGATCCAACTCAGCGAGTACCGCCTGCAGCCCCAGGACATCCGAGTCAGCCGCGGCCTGCTGACGATCATCGTCCACAACCACGGAGTGCTCGACCACAACCTGTCCCTGTTCCAGAACGGCCAGACGGTGGACTCGATCAACCCAATCAGCCCGGGCGAGACCTCGCAGATGACGCTGATCCTCTCGCCGGGCACGTACGCGATGGCCTCGACGGTGCTGTCGGATCAGTCGCTCGGGGCGTACGGGACGCTTCGAGTGACGAAGTAGCGGCCTCCACGCGGGGGTTATCGGGCCGAGCAAACCGGGAAGGAGCCCGGCCCCCGACGGCGAACCTGTGCGCGATCCCCGGCGCCGGCTGCGAGACGTTCGCCAGACCCTCAAAACGCGTTCGTCCCACGGCGGCAACCATGGGGCCGGCGCCGGGGCCCCCCGTAAGAACGCCGCGCCTAACCCGCGGTCGCGGCCGCCCTCGCGAGCAGCACCACGACCACGACCGCCGACAGCGCCATCACGCCGATCTCGCGATGCAGAATCGCCGTCACCAGCGCGCGCTGCTCCTCGGGCGGCAGCTCGCCGACCTCCTCGTTTGACTCAAACCCCCGTGAGTCCAGGACCATTTGTGCCGTCGCGGCGCGCAGCTGCTCGGCCAGGATCGCCACCAGCAGCGGCAGCACCCCGTAGAGCACGTGCAGGCCGGGGGTCTTGTGGCCGGTCAACCGCAGCACTCCACCCAGCACGACCTCGACGACGACGGTGACTTGGCCCGCGCGAAGCACGCGCCAGAACCACCGGCTCGGCTGCCCCCGCCACCAGCACCAGCCGCCGAACAGCGCGGCGAGAGCGTTCAGCGTGATCGCCAGAACCCCGACGACTAGATGGACATCCTTCACGGGTATAGAGGGCCGGTCGGAACGATGAGATAGCGATATTCCGCACTAAGTAACACTGTGTTACAAGCTATCTCTGTCCGGTGATATAACGACTCGTTGTGCTCCGTGACTACTTGCCCGCGATCGTCTTCCTTCTGCTCGGAGGGCTCGTCGGCGCACTGTTCTCGGTTCTGAACATCCTCGTCGGCAAACGCCGCCCGAACCGGTCCAAGCAGGAGCCGTACGAGTGCGGGCTTCCGTCCGATATTCAGCGGGGATTTCGCTTCGGGATCAGCTTCTACCTCGTTGCGATGCTGTTCATCCTGTTCGATATCGAGGTCATCTTCCTCTTCCCGATCGCCGTGCAGCTGCGCGCGTTCGGGACGTTCGCGCTGATCGAGACGATCGTGTTCGTGGTGCTGCTGATGATCGCTTTCGTATACGTGTGGCGGAGAGGAGCACTCGAATGGAAGTGAAGCGCGAGCGGATCCCCGCGGATTTCCGCATCCGCCAGCTCAAAGCGCGGGACATGCTCCGCGGCGACCTCGAGGGCGAGGACCTCCAGCGCTACGTTGAGGAGCGCGTGCTCACCACGACCGTCGACAAGGCGGTCGGATGGGCGCAGGGCAACTCGATCTATCCGCTCACGTTCGGGCTCGCCTGCTGCGCGATGGAGCAGATCCACATCGTCGCCGCGCGGGTCGATATCGCGCGCTTCGGGTTTGAGGCTTTCCGCGCCTCGCCTCGCCAAGCGGACCTCATCATTCTGTCCGGCCGGGTGTCGATCAAGATGGCGCCGGTGATCAGGCGTATCTGGGACCAGATGCTCGAGCCCAAGTGGGCGATCTCGATGGGCGCCTGCTGCTCGTCGATGGGTGTTTTCAACAATTACGCCCTCGTCCCGTCTGACAAGTTCATGCCGATCGACGTGCACGTGCCCGGCTGCCCGCCCCGTCCGGAGGCGCTGATGCACGGGATCCTGAGGCTGCGCGACCTGATCCAGGGCCACGCCCGCGAGGGCTGGCGCGCGCGTTACGACGCGGTCGGCACCGAGGAGCTGCTGCCCGGAGAAGCTGAGCTCGAGAGCCCCGGAATCAACGTATTCAAGCCCGGGGATACGGCCGGTGCCTGACGCCACCGAGCTCGAGCTCACCGCCCAGGAGCTCCGGGACGTACACAGCGAATCAATCCTCGACACCTCGTTTCACCGCGACCGAGCGACGCTGATCGCCAACCCGAAGCTGATCCGCGAGGTGCTCGGCCACTTGCAGGGGAAGGGCTACACGATGATCGCCAGCCTGCACGGCGTCGACTACTACCCTGAGGAGCCGCGCCTGGGCGTCCTGTACGAGATGCTCGACATGAAGCGGGTCGACCGGATCAGCGTGAAGGCGCGCGTCTCGATCGATGATCCGCACATCCCGTCGGTGGTCGACATGTTCCCGACCGCGGATTTCCCCGAGCGCGAGGTCTACGACATGTTCGGCGTCGTATTCGACGGCCATCCAGACCTGCGCAGGATCCTGATGCCCGAGGACTACGAGGGCTATCCCCAGCGCCGGGACTTCCCGGTCGGGGGCGAGCCGGTGCTGTTCACCTACAACGAAGAGCAGGGCTACGGGAAGTACGCGTGAGCACCGGACAGCAGACACCGACCGAGCAGCAGAGCCTCAGCGAGGAATACCGTCGCCGCGAGTCGTCGATCACGCTCTCGTCTGAGTCCGCCGGCCAGGGGGAGACCCACGAGCTGCTGACGATCAACATCGGCCCCCACCACCCATCCACCCACGGCGTGCTTCGGTTGCTCGCGACGCTCGAGGGCGAGGTGGTACGCGACATCAAGCCGATCGTCGGCTACGTCCACACCGGGATCGAGAAGACCGCGGAGGACAAGGCTTACTGGAAGGTCATCCCCGTCGTCGAGCGGATGGACTACCTGAGCTACTACTTCAACGCGATGGCGTTCTGCGGCGCTGTCGAGTCGCTGCTCGGGATCGAGGTCCCGCCTCGGGCTCAGTACCTGCGCGTGATCCACCTGGAGCTGAACCGGATTGCCTCGCATCTGGTCTGGCTCGGGACCAGCGCGCTTGATCTCGGCGCGATTTCGATGTTCTGGTACACGTTCCGGGACCGGGAACTCGTGCTCGACCTGTTCGAGATGTCCTCCGGTCAGCGCATGCACACGCGCTACATCCAGGTCGGCGGCGTGTTCGAGGACATCCCGCGCGGCTTCGAGCGCAAGCTCCGCCAGTTCCTGAAGCTGATGCCGACGCGTGCGGACCAGTACGCCGACCTGTTCGAGAAGAACCAGATCGTGATCGAGCGGCTGCGAAACACCGGCGTGGTCGACCGGGATACGTTGTTGAAGCTCGGTGTCACCGGCCCGCTCCTGCGCGCCGCAGGCGAGCCGTGGGACCTGCGCAAGGCCCACCCCTACTCGAGCTACGACCACTTCGACTTCAAGATTCCGGTCGGGACCGTCGGCGACAACTACGACCGCTTCAGGGTCCGTCATGCCGAGTTCTACGAGTCGGTCAAGATCGTCGAGCAGGCACTCGACGGCCTCCCCGAGGGCCCGTTCATCACTACCGACCGCAAGGTCGCACTGCCACCGCGCCACGAGCTCGCGACGTCGATGGAAGCGCTGATCCACCACTTCAAGCTCGTCACCGAGGGATTCCGCGTCCCGACGGGCGAGGCGTACTACCCGATCGAGAGCCCCCGCGGCGAGCTCGGGTGCTTCGTGCGCTCGGACGGGTCGGCCAAGCCGGCGCGGGTGCATATGCGCGACCCGAGCTTCGTCAACCTGCAGGCGCTGGAGCCAATGGTCAAGGACGGCTATATCGCCGACCTGATCGCGACGCTGGCGATGCTCGACCCGATCCTCGGAGGCATCGACCGATGAGTGCGGGTGGGCGGGCACGAATTCGCGCTGTCCCGCGGTTCGGCCATGGCTCCCGCGTACCCGGCTGGGACGAGGCCGTCGACCTGACCAAGCCGCCGGCGGTCGTCCCCGACCCCGCCCTGACGCCGGTGCCGAGCGAGCTCAGGGCCGACATCGAGGCGGCGATGGCCAAGTACCCGGACCGCCGCTCGGCGGCGATCCCGGCGCTGCACGCCGCCCAGGAGGTCCACGGCTGGTGCTCGCCGGAGGCGATTGAGCAGGTCGCCACGGTGATGCAGCTGACGCCTGCATACCTGACCTCGGTGGCGACGTTCTACGACATGCTGGAGACGCAGCCCAAGCCCCGCAACGACGTGTACGTGTGCACCAACATCTCGTGCTCGCTGCGCGGCGCAGACGAGTTCCTGGAGGCGATGCACGAGGCCGCACTCGAGGACGTCGACGTCAACGTGCGCGCGTTCGAATGCCTGGGGGCGTGCGACATCGCGCCGATGGCCTCGGTCAACGGCGAGTACGTCGGGCCGCTGGATCCCGCCGACGCCGCCCGGATCGTCGAGGACCTGCGCACCGGCAGGCCCGTGCTCGAGTCAAAGCAGCTGCGGTTCCGCAAGTGCGTCGACCCCGGTGTCGCGGAAGGCGCTCAAGACTTCAGCCCGCCGCCCGCGGACGTCCCGAGGGCAGACACAGCGGGCCTTGGGCCCGAGGGCGACACCGTCGACCGCCCCGGACCGACAGCACCGATCGAGATCCCGCGCGAGGAGGCCGAGGACCGGTGAAGATCCTCTTTGACCGCATCGACGAGCCCGGCCTGAACACGCTCGAGGTCTACCGCCGCCGCGGCGGCTATGACGCGCTCGAGGAGGCGCTGAAGATGGAGCCCGACGAGGTGCTCACTCAGATCAGCGAGTCCGGGATCCGGGGCCGTGGCGGCGCGGGGTTCCGGATGGGCCAGAAGGCCAGCTTCCTCCCGCACGGCGACATGGAGAAGTACCTGGTCTGCAACGCCGACGAGTCCGAGCCGGGCACGTTCAAGGACCGCGAGCTGATGCAGAAGAGCCCCCATATGCTGATCGAGGGGATCGTCATCGCCAGCTACGCGGTGGACATCCACCGGGCGTTCATCTACATCCGCGGCGAGTACGCCCATCAGGCCGACATCCTCGAGGTCGCGATCGCCGAGGCGGTCGACGCGGGACTCCTCGGCGAGCGGATCCTTGGGTCCGGGCACTCGCTGACGCTGGTGCTTCACCGCGGCGCCGGCGCCTACATCTGCGGCGAGGAGACCGGCCTGCTCGATTCGCTCGAGGGCAAGCGCGGCAACCCGCGGCTGAAGCCCCCGTTTCCGGCAATCGAGGGCCTGTACCACGGCCCGACGCTGATCAACAACGTCGAGACGCTCGCGACGGTCCCCGCGATCATCCGCATGAGCGGCAAGGAGTACGCCGAGATTGGCACCGAGACCTCGACGGGCACGAAGCTCGTCTCGGTGTCGGGCGACGTCCGGCGTCCCGGCAACTACGAGATCGAGCTCGGGATCTCGTCGCGGGAGCTGATCTACGACCTTGCGGGCGGTCCCGAGGAGGGCCGCGAGATCAAGTTCTGGTTCCCGGGCGGCTCGAGTTCACCGGTCCTCACCGCGGACGACCTCGACGTCCCGTATGACTTCGACTCGATGGCAAAGGCCGGATCGATGCTCGGCTCGGGCGCGGTCATCGTCGTTGATGACAGCCACACCGTGCTCGAGGTCGCGTTGAAGCTCGCGAAGTTCTACGCGCACGAGTCTTGCGGGAAGTGCGTCCCGTGCCGTGAGGGCACGAACTGGACGGTCAAGATGCTGCAGCGGATCGAGTCCGGCGAGGCCACACCGATGGACCTCGACATCATGGCCTCGGTGCAGGACCAGATCATCGGCAACTGCCTGTGCGTCTTGGGCGACGCGATGGCGATGCCGATCGGCTCGATGATCGTGAAGTTCCGCGAGGAGCTGGAAGCGGAGATTGAGGTGGCGCGGGAGCGCGCCGCCACGGGGCAACTGGAGGACGTGATCCCACTCGGCGTGGCTGACGAGCACGCCGGACCAATCCCGGTGCACTAGTCCTCGCTAATGCCCCGCCCAGAGCAGAAGATCATTCAGCTGACTGTCGATGGCCGCGAGATCCGCGCAGTCGAAGGGTCGATGCTGGTCGACGCCGCCAGGGAGGGCGACGTCGAGATCCCGTACTTCTGCTACGAGCCCAAGCTCGGAAACCCCGTCGGCGCCTGCCGGATGTGCCTGGTCGAGATCGAGGGGATCCCCAAGCTCCAGACGTCGTGCTCGACCCCGGTCAAGGACGGGATGGTCGTCCACACGCAGACCGACCGGGTGCGCCACGCCCAGAACGCAATCGTCGAGTTCCTGCTGGTCAACCACCCGCTGGACTGCCCGGTGTGCGACAAGGGCGGGGAGTGCCCGCTGCAGGACATCACGTTCGGCTGGGGGCTCGGCCGCTCCCGGTTCATCGAGCCCAAGCGCCACTTCGAGAAGCCGCTCGCGCTGTCGCCAGTGATCGCGATCGACCGGGAGCGCTGCATTCTCTGCTACCGCTGCGTGCGCTTCTCGCAGGAGATCTCCGAGGACTACCAGCTGATCTTTGCTGAGCGCGGTGCCCACACGTTCGTGTCCACGCACGACGGCCATCCCTACGTGGCCCCGTTCAGCGGCAACATCGTCGAGCTGTGTCCGGTCGGCGCGCTGACGTCACAGGCCTATCGCTTCCGTGCGCGGCCGTGGGACATCGAAGGAGCCGCCGGAATCTGCACGCTATGCCCGTCGCAGTGCAACGTCGAGTTCACGGTGCGCGACGAGAAGGTCGTGCGAGTGCTGTCGCGCGACCCCAAAGGCGCGGGTACCGGCGGCGGGCCCGGGGGCAATCCCGAGGTCGACGACGGCTGGCTCTGTGACAAGGGCCGCTTCGCCTACCAGGCGATCCACGTCGACGACCGCATCACCACGCCGCTCGTGCGAGACGGCGGCGACCTGCGCCCGGTCTCCTGGGAGCGCGCGCTGCAGGCGGCGGCCGGACTGGCCCGCCACAAGGGCCACGTCGGCGCGCTCGTCGGCGGCCAGGCCACCAACGAGGAGGGCTTCCTCCTGGGCCGGCTGATGCGCGAGGGCCTGGATTCCCCGAGCATCGACTCGCGCTCCGGCGAGGCGATCCCTCTGCAGACCGCCCGCGCGCTGGCGGCGCCCGCGCTGCAGGTCACGGTGACCGACATCGAGTTCGCTCACACCGTGCTGGTGCTCGGTTGCGAGCCGCTCGACGACGCGCCGATCCTCGACCTGCGGATCCGCAAGGGCGTGCGGCGCCGCGGCGTCAAGCTGGTCGTCGCGACCGCCCGGCCGAGCGCGCTGGACGTCAACGCGCGTCAGGTGATCCGCTACGGCCCCGACGGTGAGGCTGCGTTCGTCGCCGAGCTCACGGCGGCGCTTACCGGTGGCAGCGCCGGCGAGGATGCGAGCGCGCTCGCACAGCTGTTGCGCGAAGGCGGCGAGGACATCGTGGTCATCTGGGGCGAGCAGATCGGGGCGGCCGCCGGCGGCCTGCTGGCGCTCGCCGATGCGCTTGGCCTCGCCGGCCGCGACGGCGCCGGGCTGCTCGAGATTCCCTCCGGCGCCAACGGCCGCGGCCTGCGCGAGGCTGGGGTGCTCCCGAACGCCGGCCCCGGCTACGCCGAGCTGGAGGTCGCCGGCCTCGGCGCCGCCGGCATCGCGAAGGCCGCCGAGGAGGGCGAGATCACCGCGCTGTATCTGCTGCAGACCGACCCGGTCCGCGATCTTCCCGACGCGGCCCGGTGGAACCGGGCGATGCACCGCGCCGGGCTGGTTGTGGCGCACGCGTCGGTACTGACCGAAGGGATCCACGAGCACGCCAACGTCGTGTTCCCGGCCGAATCCCATGCAGAGAAGGAAGGCACCGTCGTGCATCCGGACGGCCGGTTGCAGCGCCTTCGCACCGCCATCGCGCACCCGGGCGAGGTGCGCGCGGGCTGGTCGGTGATCGCGGACATCGCCAAGCGCGCGGGCCTGGACCTGCAGGTGCTCACCAGCCCGATGGCGTTTACACAGCTCGCTGCCGTGGTTCCGTTCTACGAGGGCATCACGCTCGACGAGATCGCCGGCCAGGGGGTTCGCTGGCCCGCGCGCCCGCAGGCGGAGGCGATGCCCGCAGGAGCGCGGCCGGTTGCCGACGAGCCCAAGACCGCGACCGCCGCAGCCGCGCAAGCCGCCGCGTCGGACGCTGCCGCCCGCAACGGTTCGCTGAAGCTCGGACGCTACCGCCCGATCTGGGCCTCGCCCGAGGTCGAGATCTCGCCCGCACTGCACTACACGATCGCCCACCAGCAGGTTGAGCTTGCCCCCGAGGACGCCACCCGGCTCGGGATCGCGAACGGCGAGACGGTCGAGGTGTCGCAGAACGGGACCCGCCTGCAGGGTCGCGCCGCGGTACGCACCGGCGTGCCGGCGGGGGTCGCGTTCCTGGCGGAGGGGATTGCAGCCGACTCCGCAAACGTTCTCACCGATGACGAGATCGAGGTGCGCAAACCGTGATCCACGTCGTCGTCGCGGACGTCAACTACTACGAGCCGTGGTGGATCCAGATCGTCAAGGCGCTGGTGATCTTCCTCGTGGCGTTCGCGATCCTGCCGATGCTGACCGTATATGAGCGCAAGCTGCTTGGTCGGTTCCAGGGACGCTACGGCCCGAACCGGGTCGGACCGTTCGGGCTGCTGCAGCCGATGGCCGAGATCGTCAAGTTCGCGCTCAAGGAGCCCTTCCGGCCAACGACGTCGGTCGGCTACCTGTTCCGGATCGCGCCGGCGATCGCGATCCTGACGGCGGTCGGCGCGCTGGCCCTGGTCCCGTTCGGCGACGTCCAGAAGATCTTCGGCACGCCGGTCGGCCTGTACGGGATCGACGTGTCGATCGGCCCGCTGTACGTGTTCGCGCTGGCCGGGATCTCGTTCTACGGGATCATGCTCGGCGGCTGGTCGTCGGGTTCGAAGTACTCGGTCCTCGGCGCGATGCGCGGCGCGGCGCAGCTGATCTCCTACGAGGTGTCCCAGGGCCTGTCGCTGGTCGGTGTGATCATGACCGCGCAGACGCTGTCGCTGACCGGGATCGTCCACGCCCAGGAGGGCATGTGGTTCTTCATCCCGCAGTTCGTCGGCTTTCTGATCTTCATGACCGCGTCGTTCGCGGAGACGAACCGCGCGCCGTTCGACCTCGTCGAGGGCGACACCGAGCTGGTCGGCGGCTACTTCACCGAGTACGGCGGCACGCCGTTCGTCGCCTACCTGTTCGCGGAGTACATGAACATGTTCGTCGTGTCTGGGATCGCGGTCACGATCTTTTTCGGCGGCTGGCTGCTGCCGTTCGGGATCGATCCTCCGGGCTGGGTGGACCCGATCGTGGTGCTGGTGAAGATGATGCTGTTCGTGAGCTTCTTCATCTGGATCCGTGCGACGCTTCCGCGGCTTCGCTACGACCAGCTGATGTCCTTCGGGTGGAAGGTGCTGCTTCCGCTCGCGACCCTGAACCTGCTGGTGACGGCGATCTTCGTCGCCGCATGACCCCCCGGGACACATGACCCCTTACGACCCCAGCGCAGACGTAATCGAGGTAATCCGCTCCCCGGCCGTCGGCCCTGTGGCGGGCGCCTACCGCACCTTCGGCGAGACGCTGCGCGGCCTCAAGACCACGTTCGCGCGGATCGTCGAGGGGCCCACGACGATCCAGTACCCCGAGGAGAAGACGCCCGTCTATCCGCGCTTCCGCGGGCGCCACAAGCTGCACCGCTTCGAGGACACCGGACTCGAGAAGTGCGTGGGCTGCTCGTTGTGCGCGGCCGCGTGCCCGGCCGACTGCATCCGCGTCGTCGCGGCCGAGAACACGCCCGAGAACCGCGTGTCGGCGGGTGAGCGCTACGCCGCCGTCTACGAGATCAACCTGAGCCGCTGCATCTTCTGCGGCTACTGCGAGGTGGCCTGCCCATTTGACGCGATCACGATGGGCCACGACTACGAGCTTTCGGACTACACCCGCTCGGACCTGATCTTCACCAAGGAGATGCTGCTGGACGAGGCGATCGAGCGCACGCCGCTGAGGCAGGAGGGCGAGTGAGCGCCGTCCTCTTCTTCATCGCCGCGATCGGCGCGATCGCCGGAGCGATCGGCGTGGTCACGCTCCGCAACCCGTTCTACAGCGTCCTCGCGCTGGTCGTGCACCTGATCTGCCTCGCGGTCCTGTTCCTGTTGCTGCGCGCGGAGTTCGTGGCCGCCGCGCAGGTCGTGGTGTACGCGGGCGCGGTGATGGTGCTGTACGTGTTCGTGGTCGCCTACGTCGGGGGCGGCGAGCAGATGCTCGGTGGCGCGGTGCTGCGCGTGCTCGGTCCGCTGTTCGCGCTCGCGCTGGCGATCGAGCTGTGCATCGCGATGCTCGGCTCCGCGCTGAAGGGGGTCTCGGGGAAGGGGGCTCCCTATGTGTCGGGGTTCGGCACCCCCGCCCACATCGGGACCCTGTTCCTCACCAAGTATCTGTTCCCGTTCGAGGTGGCCTCGATCCTGCTGCTGGTGGCGGCGGTCGGCGCGGTCGTGCTCGCCCGTCGCCGACGCGGCCTCGAGGAGCCCGACGAGCAGTTCGAGCTGCGGATCCGCGCCCCGCGTCCGGCCTACACGGGCACGATGGCGGAGGCCGCCGGCACGCGGATCGCGGAGACCGTGCCCGAACCCGAGCGCGTCGGCGATGTCAGCACTCACGAGGGCGGTTGGTAAGTGGCGATCGGCTGGTACCTGTCCGTCTCGGCGATCATCTTCTGCATCGGATCGGCGGGCGTGCTCACGCATCGCAACCCGCTCGTGATCTTGCTGTGCCTCGAGCTGATGCTCAACGCCGCCAACCTCGCGCTGGTCGCGTTCTCGCGCATGTGGGGCGGCGAGGACGGGCAGGTGTTCGCGCTGATCGTGATGGTTGTGGCGGCCTGTGAGGTGACCGTCGGGCTCGGCCTGATCGTCGCCATCTACCGGCGCCGGATGCCCATCGACGTCGACGAGCTCAACGAACTTCAAGGCTGACCCGTGGCTGTCACTACTTTCGGCTGGCTGATCCTGCTGTGCCCGCTGATCGGGACGACCGTGATCGCGCTGCTGTTCAAGCGGCTGCCCGGTCGCAGCGCAGGATGGATCGCGACCACCGCGATCGGCCTGTCGTTTGCGTTCTCGATCGCGACGCTGTTCGCGCTGCTGAGCCACAGCCCCGACCATCGCCAGTTCACGTCCTCGCTGTGGGATTACGACGTGAGTGTCGGCGTCGACGCCAAGCTGTCGATCCTCGTGGACCCGCTGTCGGTGTTCATGGCCTTGGTGGTCTCGGGGGTCTCGACGCTGATCCACCTCTACTCGGTGTCGTACATGACCTCCGACCGCGGCGACTCGCGCTACTTCGCCTACCTGAACTACTTCGTGCTGTCGATGCTGCTGCTGATCCTGGCCGGCAACTTCATGCTGCTGATCGTCGGCTGGGCGTTCGTCGGCGCTGCGTCCTACCTGCTGATCTCGTTCTGGTATCGGCGCACCACCGCCACACGCGCGGGCCTCAAGGCGTTCGTGATCAACGTCGTGGGCGACGTGGGGCTGGTGCTGGGCACGTTCTTCATCTTCAAGCACACCGGCTCGGTCGACTTCGTCAAGACCTTCCACGAGGCGCCGCAGGTCTTCACCCACAACGGCACCGACATCACGGTCGCCTGCCTGTTGCTGCTCGTGGGGGCGTTCGCGAAGTCTGCGCAGGTGCCGCTGCACACATGGCTGCCGGACGCCATGGAGGGCCCCACGCCGGTCTCGGCGCTGATCCACGCCGCGACCATGGTGACCGCCGGTGTGTACCTGATCGCCCGCATGCATCCGCTGTTCGAGCAGTCGCCGACGGCGGCCGATGTGGGCGCGATCGGCGGCTGCCTGACGCTGCTGATCGCGGCCACGGTGGGCCTCGTGGTGACCGACATCAAGCGCGTGATCGCCTACTCGACGATGTCCCAGATCGGCTACATGATCATGGGCGTCTCGGTCGGCGCGTACTCCGCGGGGCTGTTCCACCTGATGACCCACGCGTTCTTCAAGGCGCTGCTGTTCATGGGCGCCGGCTCGATCATCGGCGCGATGGCCGGCAACCAGTCGCTCGACAGGATGGGCGGCTTTCGCAAGGCACTGCCGTTCACGTTCGCGGCGTTCGTGATTGGCGGCCTGGCCCTGTCGGGCCTGCCGCCGTTTTCGGGCTGGCTGTCGAAGGACGACATCATCGCGTTCCTCGACAACCGCGGCGGCGGCTTCTTGATCCTCGGTATCGCCGGCTACGTCGGCGCGCTGCTCACCGCGATCTACACGTTCCGGATGATCTTCCGGGCGTTCTTCGGCGATCCGGTCCCGGAAGCCGTCGAGCTCGAGCACGGCCACCTCGCGCACGCGGACGTGCCGACCAACCCGATGACCGGCGAGGAGGAGGACACCGACGTCGGCTTCCCCGGACCCGGCCACTTCATCGCCGAGCGCGAGTTCCCGATGAAGATCGCGATGGGGACCCTGATGATCCTCGCGGTGATCGCAGGGGTGCTGCAGATCCCAGGCGTCGACGACGTCGTCACCAAGTTCCTCGATCCCACGTTTGCAGACTCGAAGTTCGCCGGCGTCGAGCCGTCGACCGGCTCGGCCTGGCTCGGCTTGGTGATCGGCGCCGCGATCGCGGTCGCCGGCATTGCGATCGCCTACCGGATCTGGGTCGTCGCCCCGGGCACCTCGACCCGGGTGCGCGAGCGCGTCCCGGCCGTCTACCGCTTCCTCTCCAACAAGTGGTACTTCGATGAGCTGATCGACTTCCTGATCGTGCGTCCGACGCTGTGGTTCGGACGGTTCACGCAGAACGTGCTCGAGCGGGTCGTGATCAGCGGTGCCGTGACCGACGGGACCACCGGCTTGGTGCGGGCCGGCTCGGCCGCCGTCCGCCGAGCCCAGACGGGATTCCTCCGCTACTACGCGGCAGTGATGGTGGTCTGCATCTCGGGCGTCGCCCTCTACTTCCTGATCTCCGCGACATGACGCTTTCGATCCTGATCTGGCTGCCGCTGGTGATCGCGCTGATCGGCGCGCTGGTTCCCCGCCCGCTCGTGGGCCGGTTCGTGGCGGGCGCGAGCCTCGTCACGCTCGGCGTCGCGATCTCGTTCTTGGCGCGCTTCAAGCTCGGGCACGCCGGGCTTCAGTTCGTCACCGACAAGGTGTGGATCTCGGCGCTCGGGATCCACTACAAGCTCGGTCTCGACGGCCTCAACGTCGCCCTGGTGGTGCTGACAACGGTCCTGTTCAGCGCCGCGCTCGTGTACGCGTCCTTCCGCGAGTGGGACCGGCCGCGGGTTTTCTACTTCCACTTCGGCCTGGCCGAGAGCGCAGTGCTCGGGGCGTTCTGCGCGCAGGATCTGGCGCTGTTCGTCGCGTTCTTCGACCTGATGCTGATCCCGTTCTACTTCCTGGTCGGCATCTGGGGCACGGGCGATCGCGTGCGGGCCACGACCAAGCTCGTGATCTACACGCTGGTCGGGTCGTTCTTCATGCTGGCGGCCGCGATCGCAACGGGAGCCCTGGCCGCCTCCCAGCACCACACCGATCTGAACTTCACGTTCTCGGCGCTGCAGCAATTGCGGCTGTCGCACGCCTCACAGGAGTGGATCTTCCTGTGCTTCGCGGTCGCGTTCCTCGTGAAGATGCCGCTGGTGCCTTTCCACGGCTGGCTCGCGGAGGGCTACAAAGCGATGCCGATCCCGGCGGTCGCGGTGTTCTCGGCGATCCTCTCGAAGGTCGCGGCGTATGGGTTCCTGCGGATCGTGCTGCCGCTGTTCCCGTATGCCTCGCAGCACTACCAGACGCTGATGCTGCTGATCGCGCTGGTCTCGATCCTGTGGGCGACCGCGCTCGCGTTCACCACCCCGGACGCCCGGCTCGTGGTCGCCTACTCGAGCGTCGCGCAGCTCGCGTTCATCACGCTGGGGATCTTCTCGCTGCGCCCGGAGGGAGCCCAGGGCGCGCTGCTGCAGATGGTCAACCACGCGCTCGTCACGGCCCCGGCGTTCTTCATCGTGGCCGCGCTGGCGGCGCGCGTCGGCGGCTCCGAGCAGCTGCGCGACATGGGAGGGCTGGCGTTCCGTGCCCCGGTGCTCGCGTCGCTGTTCTTGATCGTGGCGCTCGCGTGGCTGGCGATGCCCGGGTCCTCCAACTTCGTCGGGGAGTTCATGATCCTGCTCGGCGTGTTCAAGTCCAAGCTCGCGATCTCGGCGATCGCGTTCGTGGGGGTGATCGGCGCTGCTTTCTATGCGCTGCGGCTGTTCATCTCGTCGATGCACAACCGCCTCGGTCCCAACGAGGACTCCCGCGAGATCGGCCTCGCCGACGCCGCCGCGATCGTCCCGTTCGTCTTGGTGATCCTGGTGCTCGCCTTCTATCCCCAGTTCCTGCTCAAGCGGTCTGAGCCGACGGTCTCGTCGCAGCCGCCGCTCGTCACCACGGTGGCGTCACGATGATCGCGCTCGCCGCCGCAGCCCAGATCAAGGGCCCGCACATCGACTGGGCGGCGCTGTCGCCGATCCTGGCGCCGGCGGCGGCCGGGTGTGTGCTCCTGCTGATCGGGCTGTTTCGCAGTCCGCTGATCCGCGAGCGCGTGATCCCGGTCCTGACGATCGTGGGGTTCGGGGCGATGCTCGGATGCGCGATCTGGCGCTTTGACCACCCCGCGTCGATCGTCTCGGACGCGCTGGCGATCGACAAGCTGTCGCTGACGCTCGACATGTTGTTTGCGGTGGCGGGGATGGCCACGGTGCTGCTGTCGTGGGGCGGCCTGGCGTCGCGTGACGCAGGCCAGGGCGAATACCACTCGCTGCTGCTGTTCAGCGCGATGGGGATGGCCGTGTTCGTGTCCTCCCAGAACCTGGTCACGCTGTTCGTCGGGATCGAGCTTCTGTCGATTCCGCTCTACGTCCTGTGCGCGTCGGAGTCCCGGCGCGAGCACTCGCTGGAGTCGGGCCTCAAATACCTCGTGATCGGATCGGTCGGCTCGGCCACGCTCGCCTACGGCCTGGCCCTGATCTACGGCGCCACGGGCTCGACGGACTTCTCCGGAATCGCGAGCGCGATCGCGCACGGCAAGCTCGGCGTGGGCATCGCCGGCGACCCGATGCTGCTCACCGGTTTGGGCCTGGCGATCGCCGGCTTCGCGTTCAAGGCATCCGTGGCTCCGTTTCACCAGTGGACGCCCGACGTCTACGAGGGCGCGCCGACGCCGATCACGGCGTTCATGGCGACGGCGACCAAGGCCGCCGCGTTGGGCGTGTTCATCCGCTTCTTCGACATGGCGGCGTTCGGCGTGCACGACAAGTGGGCGCCGCTGCTGGCCGCCGTGGCCGCGATCACGATGATCGTCGGCAACGTTGGCGCGCTGGGCCAGTCCTCGCTCAAGCGCATGCTCGGCTACTCGGGCGTCGCGCAGGCCGGCTACATGCTCGGCGGCGTGGTCGTGGGAACGCGGCTCGGGATCCAGGCCACCGTGCTGTACCTGCTCGTGTACCTGGCGATGAACTACTCCGCGTTCGCGGTGATCGTCGCCCAGGAGCGCGAGCTCGGCGGCTACGACGTCGGCGGGACGGGCGGCGACGACATCTCCGCGCTCGCGGGCCTGGGCGCCCGCAATCCGCTCCTGGCCTGGCCGATCACGATCTCGATGCTGGCCCTCGCCGGCATTCCCGGCACGGTCGGGTTCATCGGCAAGTTCCAGCTGATCCACGCGCTCGTCGACGGGAACTACACGTGGCTGGCGATCGTGCTCGTCGTCGGCTCGATGATCTCGCTGGGCTACTACCTGCGGGTGATCGCCGCCGTTTGGATGCGCGCGCCGGTGGCGCAGCCCCTAGCGGCGGGCGCGGGATCCGCAGGCGGCACCGGGCTGGCTCCGATCGCAGGCGGCTCCCCCGAGGCCGACCCGCCGGCGCAGACCGTCGACCCGTTCGCGCGTCGCCAGATCATGTTCGTCGCCGTCGTGTTCTCCGCCGCGGTGATCTTCTTCGGGATCTTTCCCCAGCCGCTGTTCGACCTCGCGTCGCACGCCGCTCAGGGCTTCGGCGCCCTGCTCTAGCCATATCCTCTGAGCGATGGCTGTCGCCGCCAGCGGGCCCCTGGAGTCGGCGCCCGACACCGCCAGTTCGGAGTGGCTGACCCGGGAACGATCGCTCTGGCTGCTCGCCGGGATCGTGATCATCGGCGCTGCGATCCGATTCTCGACGCTTGACCAGCAGAGCTTCTGGCTCGATGAGGCGACGACCTGGGGGATCGTGTCCCACGGCCTTGGGCACGTGCTTTCGACCGTGCCCAAGACCGAGTCGACGCCGCCGCTCTACTACGTGCTGGTGTGGCTGTGGTCCCGGGTGTTCGGCACCGGCGACGTCGGTCTGCGCTCTTTCTCGGCCCTGTGCGGGACGTTGACGATCCCGGTGATGTGGGCGGCGGGACGCCGGCTTGCGTCCGAGCGGATCGGGCTCGTCGCGGCGCTGGTGACGGCGGTGAACCCGCTGCTGTTCTGGTACTCCCAGGAGGCGCGCACGTACGCGCTGCTGGTCCTGCTGAGCGCGCTGTCGCTGCTGGCGTTCCTGCGTGCGCTCGAGCAGCCGAGCACGGGCCGGCTGGTGGCCTGGGGGGCGATTTGCGCGTTGACGGCACTCGCCCACTACTTCGGGGCGTTCGTCGTCGTGGGCGAGGCCGTTTGGCTGTTTGTTGCCTTGCACCGGCGTGGCGTGCTGACGGGTGCCAACGCGTTCGCCGGGCTGGGGCCGATCGTGGTCGTCGGCGCGGCGCTCGTGCCGCTGGTGATCCGCCAGAACGACGGGCGCGCGAGCTTCATCTCGAACGCGAGCGGGTCGCTGCCCTATCGCCTCGGGCAGCTCGTCAAGCAGGACATCCTCGGCGACGGACAGCCGCTCAAGGCCCTGCTGCTCGCGATCGGCTTGGTGCTCGTGGCGCTGGCGCTCGCCCTGCTCGTGACTCGCGCCAGCCGCGGGGAGCGAGACGGCGCGCTGATGATGCTGGCGGTCGGCGCCGGCGCTGTAGTGCTCGCGTTCGTGGTGGCGGCGGTCGTGACCGACTACTTCGACACGCGCAACCTGCTGGCGACGTGGCCGCCGCTGGCGCTTGTCGTGGCGGTCGGATTCGGCGCCGCCCGCGCGGGTCGGTGGGGCGTGGCGGGCCTTGCCGGACTCGTGCTCTTGAGCCTCGTGTGCATCGCCAACGTGATCCGCGATCCCAACTTCCAGCGCGACAACTGGCGCGGGGCGGTGCAGGCGCTGGGCACCCCCACCACGACGCGTGCGATCGTGGCCGACGGCGTCGGCGCGGTGACGCTGCCGCCCTATCTGCACGGCGCGGGCGCGTATCCGCCGGCGGGCACTCCCGTCCGCGAGGTCGACGTGATCTGGGTGGGACGCGCCGGATACGGCCATCCGCTGATCCCGGTCGCGCCGGTCCCGCTTGGCGGCTTCCAGCGCCAGGAGATCCGCACGAAGTCCTACATAGTGGTGCGTTACCGGGCCCCCACGGCGACGCCGGTGCCCTTTGCGAACCTGCGCGAGCTGTACCCAATCCCCGCACGGGCACAGGCGTACCTGCAGCCCTAGTCCGGAGCCACGGCACGGGAAAGCCCGCCCCGATGTGTAGTCAGAGCGGGCGAGATCATGTTGATACGTGCGTCGGATGGAAAAACGCGGGTAGCTTGATTTCAATGGAAGAGCGACGCTCGGACACCGAAGAGACCTACGGCAGCGAGGAGCCACCGGGCTCGGTCTCAGACCAGAACGCCGAAGAGCAGCCGGGGCCGGGCTCCAGAGCCAAACGCGACAAGTCCGCAGGCGATCGCGACGGTGGCGACGACAGCGGCGGCGAATCGGGCGAGGGCTCGCAGTCGACCGGCAACCCCGACGCTGCGGGGTAAGCTCGCAACCGCCGGGTCTGCGGGTACGATCGACGGCCCTTGCAGTATCCGGTTGAGAGCTTCACCGCGGCCGAGCGCGAGCGGCTGGCACCCCACTTCACGAACCTGGACAGGCCGGTGTTCGCGCTGGTGGACATGCCCGAGACCGTCAAGGGCGCGCTGTTCGCGCGCTATTCGCGCTATCAGGGCACGCTGCGGCGGCTGTTCCTGGACGAGTTCGCTGACGACGTGGCGCCGGCGGCCGCGGGCCGCGACGCCGGCGAGGGCGAGCGCGCGGCGCGGCTGTACGAGCGGATCTTTCTCGGCTACGGCGATGACTCCGTCGCGCAACTGGGCGGCGCGCACATCGCCTGCGAGTGGGTCTCGAACGTCCTGACGAAGATCCTGCAGCGGCCCCGGCTGGGCGCCTACCTGGAGCAGTCCACGCGCTACATCGCCTATGACGCGCCGATGCCCGACCCGCCCGGCGGCTACCGCTACTACTACGACACTCAGCTGGGATTGCGGTACGCGCAGGCGATGGACGAACTGTTCTCGATCTACTCGCAGGCGCTGCCGCGGGTGGTCGCCTGGGCGGCGGAGGAGTTCCCGCGCTCGGCCGATGAGGCCCCCGGAGCCCACGACCGAGCGATCAAGGCCAAGGCGCTGGACCTGCTGCGCGGACTGCTGCCGGCGAGCTCGCTGTCGCACATGGGGATCTTCGCCAGCGGCCAGACCTACGAACAGCTGATCCTGCACCTCCTCGCCCACCCGCTGCCGGAGGCACGAAGCTACGGGCGCATGATCCTCGACGAGGTCAAGGCCGTGATGCCGAGCTTCGTGACGCGCGTCGAGCGACCCGACCGCGGCGGCGAGTGGGTCGGCTACCTCGAGTCTCGCGCGGCGGCGGGCGAACGCTGGGCTCGGCGGCTGGGGCTGCGCGAGGCCGACTCCGAAGCCCACCGCGGTCCGTCGGTCGCCCTGACCCGGGTCGACGGCGACGAGGAGGACCTGCTGGCTGCGCTGCTGTTCGAATCGAGCACGGTCTCCGAGGATGCTGCGCGCGATGCGGTGTCGCGGCTCGACGCCGACGAGCGGGCCGAGCTGCTCAGCGACCTCGTGGGAGAGCGCGCCAACCGGCGCCACCGTCCCGGGCGCGGCTTCGAGGCGCTGCGCTACCGCTTCGAGATCGTGTCGGACTACGGCGCCTTCCGCGACCTCCAGCGCCATCGGATGCTGACGCCGCAATGGCAGACGCTGACGCCCGACCTCGGGGCCGGCGTGCCCGAGCAGGTCGAGCTCGCCGGCTGCGGAGACGATTACCGCCGGGCGCTCGAGGTCTCGCACCGCGAATACGACCGGCTGGAGGCCGCCGGCCTGGCCATGGCCGCGCCGTACGCGCTGTGCCTCGGTTACCGGATCCGCTACGTCCTCGACCTCAACGCGCGCGAGGCGATGCAGCTGATCGAGCTGCGCTCCGGACGCGAGGGGCACCCCAGCTACCGGGCCGTCGCACACGAGATGCACGCCCAGATCGCCGCGGTGCATCCGGCGGTCGCCGCGGCGATGACGCACGTCGACCGCGAGACCGAGCCGCGGCTGGAGCGGATCCTCTCGGAGCTACGAGCGCACGCCCGCACGGGCTAGCTGGGCTTCTCGAACTCCTTCTGGCGCAGCTCGATGCGCCGGATCTTTCCGGTCAGCGTCTTGGGCAGGTCGTCGACGAACTCGACCCTGCGCGGGTACGCGTAGGCCGACAGGTTGTCGCGCACGAACGCCTTGATCTCCTCGGCCAGGGCATCGGACGGCTCGTGCCCGGCGGCGAGCACCACGAACGCCTTCACCACGTGACCGCGGCGTTCGTCCGGTGACGCCACCGCCGCCGCCTCCGCTACGGCCGGGTGCTCGAGGCACGCCGACTCCACCTCGAACGGGCCGATCCGGTACCCCGCCGAGATGATCACGTCGTCGGCGCGACCCTCGTACCAGTAGTAGCCGTCCTCGTCCTCCTTGGCGGCGTCCTTAGTGTGGAACCAGTCGCCGCCGAACACCTCCTGTGAGTCCTCGGGCGGGCGGTTCCAGTAGCCGAGCGGATAGTGCGGGTTGGTCCGCGCCGCCAAGCAGATCTCGCCGCGCTCGCCCTGGGCGACGGGGCGCTCATCCTCGTCGAGGATCGCGACCTCCCACCCGGGCATCGGCTTGCCCATCGAGCCCTCCCGGACCTCCATGAACGGGTAGTTGGCGCACAGCGGATAGGACTCGGTGAGCCCGTAGTAGTCGAGCACGGTGATCCCGTACTGCTCGCGGAACCACCGGATCGCTTCGGGGTTCAGCGGCTCGCCCGCCGAGCACACGATCCGGAACTTCTGCGGGTAGCGCGTGCCGGCGTCGGTGATCGACATCATCGAGCGAATCGCCGTCGGCGTCGCGAACACGTTCGACACCCCGTGGCGGGACAGGAAGGCGAGCTGCTTGGACGGGTCAAAGCCGCCCTCGCGCTGGTACGCGGCCTGCACCGCGCCGTGGCGCCAGGGGCCGATCAGCGGGCAGATCCCGGCCGCCCACGCCCACTCGCCCATCCCGTGGAACAGCTCGCCGTCCCGGACGTCGTGGCAGTAGATGAACTCCTCGTGGGCAAGGATGTAGCGGTGGGCATGGAGGATGCCCTTGGCCAGTCCGGTGGTGCCCGAGGAGTAGTAGAGCTGCGCCGGGTCGTCGGCCGCCGTGTCCAGGCAGTCAAACGCGGTCGACCCGTGGCTGAGCAGCTCGTCGTCGAGCAGCAGCAGGTGCTCAACCAGCGAGCGCTCCATCCGGTCGGCGTTGGCCTCGTTGGTGACCAGCACCTTGGCCTGGGAGTCGGTGAGGCGGTGACGGATCCCGTCGTTGCCGTACAGGACCGACATCGACAGCAGGATCGCCCCGACCTTCCAGGTGCCGAAGAACGCGGCGGCAGTCTCGGGCGTGGGCGGCAGCAGCATCGCCACGCGGTCCCCGGCCTTCACCCCATGCGCGGTGAGCACGTTGGCGAACCGGTTCGACGTGTCCTGGAGCTCGCCCCAGGTGACCTCGCGGAGCGTTCCGTCGTAGTGCTCGTGGAGCATCGCCGGCTTGTCGCGTGGATGGCGATCGCACACGTCGGCCGCGATGTTGTAGCGCTCGGGCACGTCCCAGCGATGGGTGGAGCGCGCTTCGTCGTAGGAGGAGATCGTCGGAGTGGAGCTCATCAACGCATCATGCCGCCCCGGGCGATCCGACTCAACCCGCCCGCGTGCGGTCTGACAGGCCCTGACGGTGGTTTGACGCGATGCACAGGTAAGCTTCCAGTTGAGGAGAAATGGACTTTGCACTAGGCGTG
>DASSGR010000207.1:0-16244 GCA_035693425.1 Solirubrobacteraceae bacterium | reverse complement strand
GTGACTTCACCGCGCATTCGTCGGTGCGTCCAGCGGTGCCACCGATTGCTGTCGTGCGGTACCGACGCGGCCGATAGGGCCGCGAGCTGTTGTTCAGGGCAAACCCGTCGCGAGGCGGGGACGCAAAGCCAGAGGTCTCCTCCGGCGGGGCCCAGAGGCCCGTCAATGCCGGGTTTGGCGACTGCAAGAACGACAATGCCGGTCTGCACCTTGGCTATGTCTGTGAGACCACAGACGACGGGATCCCAACCTGAGATCTCGGCCGAGGATTGCTTGCCGGACGGTGAGGGCGGGGCAATTGCCCCGCCCTCATTACGTTCGTTCGCTGCTGATCGGAGCGGAAGCGGCGCTCGGCCTCCTCGAGCGCACCTATCATGGCGCGCCGTGAAGGCGGGAGCTCTCGGAATAGCCGTGGGGATGCTGGTCGCCCTGTGCGCTGCGGCGCCGGCGAGCGCCGCACCAAGCTGCCCCTGGATGAACCCGAAGCTCTCCGCCGACCAGCGCGCGCACGAGCTGGTGTCGGCGATGACGATCGATCAGAAGATCGCGATGCTCTCTCAGGCACAGCCGGTCTGGGCGCACTACGGCGCCGCTGGGTTCGTGCCCGGTCAGCCGAGCCTGTGTATCCCTGACCTGGTGCTCAACGACGCCGGTCAGGGAGTCGGCGACCTCGAGACGGGCACCACCGCGTTCCCGGCGCCGATCGCCCAGTCCTCGAGCTGGGACCCGTCGCTGCAATGGCGGTTCGGCGCGGCGCTCGGGTGGCAGGCATGGCACAAGGGCATCAACGTGCAGCTCGCGCCGGGCGTCGAGATCGACCGCGTGCCGCTGAACGGACGCAACTTCGAGTACATGAGCGAGGACCCGTATCTGGCGGCCCAGGGCGCCGTGGCCGCGGTCCGGGGAATTCAGTCAAACCCGGTGATCGCGACGGTCAAGCACTATGTGGCCAACAGCCAGGAGACGAACCGCATGACGGTCTCCTCCGACGTCGACCAGCGGACGCTCGAGGAGATCTACACCGCTCCCTACGAAGCCGCCGTCAAGCAGGGCCACGCCGGCTCGGTCATGTGCTCCTACAACCGGATCAACGGCACCTACGCCTGCGAGAACCGGGACACGCTGACGACGATCCTGAAGCGGCAGTTCGGCTTCACCGGGTTCGTGATGTCGGACTGGGGCGGGACGCACTCCACTGTCGCGGCGGCCAACGCCGGGCTGGATATGGAGATGGACCTCAAGCCCGGCCAGTATTTCGCCGCGCCGTTGAAGACCGCCGTGCAGGGCGGGCAGGTCCCGATGTCGCGCCTGGACGACATGGTCACGCGCATTGCGCGCACCATGTTCTCGATAGGGATCTTCGACCATCCCGCCGCGGCCGAGCCCGCCGCCGCGGCTGCCAACGTGCAGCGCCCGAAGGACATCGCCCTGGCGCGGAGCCTTTCCGAGGCGGGAACCGTGCTGCTCAAGAACGGAGGCCAGGTGCTCCCGCTCACCGGCTCGGGGAAGCGAATCGCCGTGATCGGACCGGGCGCCGGTCCCGCGGGCGCGCAGCAGTTCTACAACGGCGCCGGCAGCGGGCACATCCCGGAGTTCGGCGCCAAGCCCGACGTCGTTACCCCACTACAGGGCATCACCCAACGCGCGCTGGCCGACGGCGACGTCGTGACCTACGCCGACGGCAGCGTGCCCGCCACGGCGACGCTCGCGGCGAAGGCCGCCGACGTGGCGATCGTGTTCGTGGGATCCGAGGACAGCGAGGGCGTCGATCGCTCGACATTGGACCTGTCCTCGGGCAACTGCAGCCTCGTCGGGTGTGTGCCGCAGCCCGTCGACCAGGACAGCCTGATCTCCCAGGTGGCGGCGGCAAATCCGCACACGATCGTCGTGCTGAACACCGGCGGCCCGGTCCTGATGCCGTGGCTGAACCAGATCCAGGGCATGCTCGAGGCGTGGTACCCAGGCCAGCAGGACGGCGACGCGATCGCGGCGCTGCTGTTCGGGGACGTGGATCCCTCGGCAAAGCTGCCGGAGACGTTCCCGGCGTCGCAGAGCGACCTTCCGACTCGGACGCCGCAGCAGTATCCCGGGGTGAACGACGCGGCCGGCATCCCCCAAGCCACCTACTCCGAGGGGATGCTCGTCGGCTACCGCTGGTACGACGCCAAGCACATCACGCCGCTGTTCCCGTTCGGGTTCGGGCTGTCCTACACCACGTTCGCGCTGCGCAACCTGCATCTGCGCGCGGGTCGCGGGCGGCCGGCGCTGGCGACCGCGACGTTCACGGTCGGCAATACCGGCCGGCGGCTCGGCGCCGAGGTCGCTCAGTTGTACGTTGCGGATCCGCGCAACGCGGGAGAGCCGCCGAAGCAGCTCAAGGGCTTTCAGAAGGTGCTGCTCAGGCCCACCGCCCGCACCAGCGTCAAGCTCGCCCTCGACTTCCGCTCGCTCGCGCACTGGAGCGACGCCGCCCATCGCTGGAAGGTCAGCTCGGGCTGCTACCGGGTGATGGTCGGAGACTCGTCACGCAACCTGCCGCTGTCGGCGACGATCGCCGTCGGCGGCGCGCGCTGCAAGGGCGCCGAGGTGCACGTGACCAAAGCGGTGCTTCGCCGAGCCGCTCGCTAGGGCGCTGATCGGCAAGAAGGCCTGCGTCCGATGGCTTGCTCCCTTAGGGGGCCGGCGCTAGCTTGGGCCGGTAATCCCGAGAGGAGCGGTGATGGGCGACGTTGAACTGCTGGCGCTGTACTGGACCGTGTGCGGACCGGCGGACGTCCACGTTGGCAGGGAGTGGAGTCTGTTCGATTGGCGCGACCGCTGCGCCAACGCCGCCAAGTTCGGCTTCAAGGGGCTGGGCCTGTGGCACGCCGACATCGAGCACCAGCTCGAGACGCGCACGCTGAACGAGATGAAGCAGATCTTCGACGACGCTGGGCTTCAGTACCTCCAGGTCGAATTCCTGGCCGACTTCTTCGTCGCACCGGGCGACCCGCTGCGCGAGGACTCAGACAAACGGCGCAAGCTGCTGTTCGACACGGCGGCGACGTTCGATGCCCACCACATCAAGGTCGGCAACATCCCGGGCACCCCGTGCGAGCTCGACACGCTGACCGAGTCGTTCGCGGCGCTATGCCAGGACGCCGCCAACCACACCGACGCAAAGGTCGCCTACGAGTTCATGCCGTTCGACGTCAACGTCAACACGCTCGACACCGCGCTGAAGCTCGCGACCGAGTCAAACCAGCCAAACGGCGGCCTCGCGATCGACACGTGGCACATGGCCAAGCTCGGAATCCCACCGGATGATCTCAAGCGCATCCCGCCGCAGTACCTGACGTGGGTCGAACTGTCCGACGGTCAGTTCGAGAACATGGAGGACCCGATCGACGAGGTCGTCAACCACCGCCACCTGCCGGGCGAGGGCGAGTTCGACGTCCCCGGCTATGTCGAGGCCTGCCGCGAGGTGGGATACGCGGGGCCGTGGGGAGTCGAGGTTCTCTCCGAGGCGCTGCGCGCCCTGCCGATTGAGGAAGAGTTTCAGCGTGCCTACGAGACGACGATCGCGCAGTTCGGCGCGGGCGTCGCATAGACGAGGAGCGAGGTCGATGACCAACAGCGAGAACGCCGTGCTCGACAACGAGCGCCTGGTGTGGATGTTCACCCAGATGCTGCGGATCCGGGAGTTCGAGGAACGCGTCAAGCGCACGTTCGAGGACCACCCCGGCGTGATCCGCGGACATACCCACCTCGCCGACGGCGCGGAGGGATCGATCGTCGGCTCGCTCGCGACGCTCGAGCCGGGCGACCAGTTGCTGACGACGTACCGGTGCCACGGCTACCCGATCGTGCTCGGCACCGACACCAAGTCGATCATGGCCGAGATCTACGGCCGGCGCGACGGCCTGTGCGGCGGCTACGGCGGGTCGATGCACCTGGCCGACCCAGACCGCGGCTTCCTGGGCACCTCGGGGATCGTCGGACAGGGGATCCCGCAGGCCACGGGCGCTGCGTGGGCCGCGCAGATTCGAAAGCAGGGCCAGGTCGTGCTGTGCTTCTTCGGCGACGGCGCGTCCAAGCAGGGCGCGTTCCACGAGTCGCTGAACCTCGGCTCGCTGTGGAAGCTGCCGATCGTCTACATCATGGAGAACAACAACTACAACGTCGCCACGCGATCCGAGCAGGAGGATGCCAACGCTGCCGCCGGCGAGCCGCTGTCGGTCAAGGCCACGGCCTACAGCATGCCCGGCGTGACCGTCGACGGAGGCGATCCGGTTGCTGTCTACGAGACAGTCGGAGCGGCCGTGAAGCGCGCCCGCGCCGGCGATGGGCCGACCCTCGTGGAGTCCAAGGTCTACCGCCTGTCTGCGCACGGCAACCTGATCGCGCCCCCGGGGGTCCCGCTGCACTACCCCGAGCACGAGGCGATCACGGTGTTCGGCAATCGCGAGGAGTACGAGGCCGCGCTGCGCGGCGACCCGGTGCCGCGGTTCCGCGCACGGCTCGTCGAAGACGGCGCACTCGAGGCCGACCGCGCCGATCAGATCGCGCAGGAGGTCCGCGACGAGATGCAAGCGGCGGTGCAGTTCGCGCTCGACGATCCGTTCCCCGAGCCCGAAGCCGCCCTGAAACACGTCTACGCCTAGGAGCACGACCAATGGCACGAGAGATCCCCTACATCGCGGCGGTCAACGAGGCGATCGCGCTTGAGATGGCGCGCGACGAGACCGTCCTCTTCTACGGCCAGGACGTGGCGCCGAGCGACGACGACGAGCTCGTGAAGTCGTTCGGACGCGACCGCGTCCGGGTGTCGCCGATCTCCGAGACGGCCGAGATCGGCATGGCGGTCGGCGCCGCGCTTGCCGGCTATCGCCCCGTCGTGGAGCTGCTGATGGCCGAGTTCATGCTCGTGGCGATGAACCAGGTCGTCAATGAGGCGCCCCGCCTGCGCTACATGAGCGGCGGCCGGGTCAAGGTACCGGCCGTGTTCAAGGCTGGGTACGGGTTCACCGCCGGATGGGCCGGTCAGCACACGGGCTCGATCTACGGCATGTTCATGGGCATCCCGGGGCTGAAGGTCGTCCTGCCCTCAACCCCGGCGGACGCGAAGGGCTTGATGGCGACGGCGATCCGCGACGACAACCCCGTCTGTTACCTGATGCATTACCTGCTCGTGCTCGAGCACGACGACGTGCCCGAGGGCGAGTATCTGGTCCCGTTCGGCGAGGCCGCTATCCGGCGCGAGGGAGGCGACGTGACGATCGTTGCCACCGGCTGGACGGTGGGCAGGGCCCTGGCGGCGGCGGAGACACTCGCCGGCGAGGGGATCCAGGCTGAGGTGATCGACCCGCGCACGATCGAGCCGCTGGACACCGCGACGATCCTGTCGTCGGTCGCGAAGACGGGGCGGCTCGTGATAGCCGACCAGAGCACCCGCCATGGCGGCGCCTCGCCGGTGATCGCGGCCGAGGTGGCCGAGCACGGGTTCTCGTCGCTGAAGGCGCCGATCGCGCACGTGACCGCTCACGACGTGACCGTTCCCTACAGCGAGCCGATGGAGGCGTTCGTGCTCCCCGACGAGGAGAAGATCGCGGGGGCGGTGCGCCAGGTGCTGGGCGAAGCACCGGTCGCCGCATAGCCGCGTCACGACCGCGAGTGGGCGTGCAATTGGACGCGCCGGCCGCTTCCGAGCTGCTGGCGACCATGTGGCGGATCCGCTGCTTCGAGGAGCGCGCGGTGACCTTGAAGCGCTCGCGTCAGGTCCACGGCCTGATCCATCTGAGCATCGGCGGCGAGGGCGTCGCGGCGGCTGTCTGCGGACAACTGCGCGATGACGACGGCGTGTACAGCGGCCATCGCGCACACGGCCACGCGATCGCCAAGGGCGCCCCGCTGGATCGCGTGATGGCGGAGCTGATGGGCCGTGCCGACGGCATCTGCCGGGGGCTCGGCGGATCGATGCACCTGGTCGATGTGCAGCACGGATTCCTCGGTGCGACCGGGGTGGTCGGCGGCAACCTGCCGCTCGCGCTGGGCAACGCGCTCGCGGCGAGGATCCGTGGGTCAGACCAGGTCACGGTGGTGTTCTTCGGCGACGGCGCGGTTCAGGCGGGCCACTTCCACGAGTCGATCAACCTCGCCGCGCTGTGGGAGCTGTCGCTGGTGTTCGTGTGCGAGAACAACGGCTTCGCGGAGTTCACCCCGCGCTCGGCGCATACCGTCGTCGAGCGAGTCTCGGACGTGGTCGCTCCCTACGGGTTCGAACGGAGGACCGTGGACGGCGGCGACGTCCCGGCGGTGTACGAGGCGTTCGGCGATTTCCTCGCGGCCGCTCGCGAGGGCCGTGGCCCGATGCTGCTCGAGTGCCTTACCCACCGCCGCCGTGGCCATTACGAGGGCGATCAACAGAGCTATCGCGATCCAGCCGCCGAGGCCGAGTGGGAGCGACTGGACCCGATCGCGCGGTTGCGCGACGAGGCGCGCCGGCGCGGCTGGCTCGACGACCGGGCGGTGGACGAGCTCGAGCGGGCCGCGCGCGCCGAGGTCGACGCCGCCGTCGAGTTTGCGCGCGCCAGCCCGTTCCCCGAACCCGAGCCGGCGCGCCGGCTCGTCTACGCCGATCAGGCGCCGTGACCGACAGCGAGACGACATTCCTGGCTGCGGTCAAGGGCGCGCTCGCGAACGCGATGCGCTCCGACGAGCGGGTGATCGTGCTCGGCGAGGACGTCGCCGAGGGCGGCCCCTACGGAGCGACGGCCGGGCTCGCCGAGGAGTTCGGCCGCACCCGCGTGCTGAACACGCCGATCAGCGAGGGCGCCGCGTGCGGCGTTGCGATTGGCGCCGCGCAGGCGGGGCTGCGCCCGGTGGTCGAGATCATGTTCATCGACTTCATCACGCTGGCGCTCGACCAGCTCGTAAACCAGGCGGCCAAGGCGCACTTCATGTCCGGCGGCCAGCTGACGGTGCCCTTGGTGCTCCGCACGCAGGGAGGAGCCGGGAGCCGCAGCGGCGCTCAGCACTCACAGAGCCTCGAGGCCTGGCTGACACACGTGCCGGGGCTCAAGGTCGTGATGCCCAGCTGTGCCGCCGACGCTGCAGGGCTGCTCGCGAGCGCGATCGCCGACCCGGGGCCGGTCGTGTTCGTCGAGAACAACTCGCTGTACTTCCGGCGCGAGCCCGCCCAGCGCAACAACACTGAGCCCGTGCCGATCGGGCGCGCGCGCACGGTCCGCCGGGGCAACGACCTGACGATCATCGCGACGAGCCGAATGGTGGGCGACGCTACTCAGGCCGCTGAGCGGTTGGCCAGCGAGGGAGTGCAGGCCGAGGTGATCGATCCGCGCACCCTTGTCCCGCTCGACATCGACACGATCGCCGCGTCGGTACGGCGCACCGGCCGCGCCGTCGTCGCCCACGAGGCGGTCGTCCCCGGCGGGTTGGGCGCAGAGCTGACCGCACAAATCCAGCAAGAAGCGTTCGACTGCCTGCAAGCACCGATTCAGCGCGTCGGCGCGCCGTTTGAACCGGTGCCGGTCAGCCCGCCGCTCGAGGACGACTACCGCCCGGACGCGGCGGACATCCACGCAGCCGCGCGGATCGCGATCGAATGGGACTGGCCCGCGGAGCGAGGCTCCTAGCCCCGCACTAACGCGAGGAGTGCTCGAGCTCTTGGGGCAGTGTGATCAGCGACGAGCCCGGAACCAGCTCGAGCATCTCGCGGTGGCGGAGCACGATCTCCAGGTTGGTCAGCGCGATCCGCGCGTGCTCGCGGGCGAGAGCCTCGGCGCGAGCTCCCTGGCGGCCCTCGATCGCCTCGATCAGCCCCTGGTGGTGGCGGTGGGCGATCACCAGGATCTGGCGAGACTCCGGCAGCTCGGCCTCGGTCAGCACCATCGCGTTGACGCCCCCGAACGGCAGCGACAGGATCCCCTCGAGCGCCCGGTCGAGCAGCGGGCTGCGGGCGATCTCGAGCATGCGGGCGTGAAAGCGCTCGTTGAGGTCCATATAGGCCTCGAACGAGTCGTAGTCGGCACGCGCCAGCAGCGGCTCGATCTGCGCGTTGATGCTGCGCAGCGAGCGGATCTCCCGGCGGGTGGCGCCGCGCTCGGCGGCGAATCGTGCTGCCGTGCCCTCGAGCACGCCGCGCAACTCGACCGCGTCGCGCATGTCGGCCTGCGTGAACGCGCGGACCGCGTAGCCGCCGCCCGAGAGGTTGCGCAGAAGGCCCTCGTGCTCCAGCGTGGCCAGTGCGAGTCGCAGCGGGGTGCGCGACACGCCGAGACGTTCCACGAGCGGCAGCTCGCTCATCCGCTCGCCGGGCTCGAACTCGCCGCTCAGGATCAGTTCGCGCAGCCGCAGCAGCGCCCTCATCATCTGGGATCTGCTGGCCTGATTCGCCACTTACCTCACCTGCTCCTCGCCTCCGCCTCGGCCCCACGCTCCGTGGCGTGGGCGTCCCGGCTCCTTCGCGGCGGGACTCTAGCGCCGCTCGATACTTGTATGCAGAAATGTAAAGAAAAGGCCCCACAGGGCTTCTTTGAGGTCAAGTTAGGGATGTCTTGCATACAACCGACGCCGCGTTTAGTATCGCGGCCCGCGCTTCGCAAAACCGGGGCGGGTTCAATCCTGGATCACTCGAGGAGGAGAGATCGGTGAGGTTGTTTGAGTACGTGCCGCGCGTGCGCCTACTGCTGGTGCTGGCAGCAGTCTTAGGCGCGGCGATCCTAGCCGGATGTGGCAGCAGCAGCAGTAGCACCAGCAGCGCCCCCGCCGCAAGCGGCGGCAGTTCGAGCTCGTCGAGCAGTTCTGGGAGCTCCAGCAGCGCGTCGACCGACACCTCGTCGTGCGGGCCCAAGCCCGGCGTCAAGGCCACGGGCACGCCGATCAAGATCGGCACGATCGACACCAAGCAGCCCGGCACCGACTTCAGCGACGGGCCGAACATGATCACCGCTTACTACAACTGCGTGAACGCAAACGGCGGCGTCAACGGCCATCCGGTCCAGCTGTTCGTCGAGTACGACCAGACGCAGCCGGCGCAGATCGCGGCGGCCGCGAAGAAGCTGATCCAGTCAGACCACGTGGTCGGGATCGTCGGCGTGTTCGACTTGCTCGAGTGCACGATCGACCAGGCCTACTGGAAGCAGCTCGGCATCTACGAGATGGGCGCCGGAATCGCACCCGAGTGCTGGTCGACGCCGAACAGCGCGGCGGTCAACATGGGACCGCGCTACAGCTCCGACGGCGCCGTGCAGTACGGACTCAGCCAGCACCCCTCGAAGATCGTGTTCGTGCAGTCAAACGTTCCGGGTACCGGCTACATCGCCGCCGGCCCGACGGCGTTGGCGAAGGCGGCGAACGTGCCGATCACGGCACTGACCGAGAACGTGCCGATTAACGACGCCAACTCGGTCGCCCTGGACCTCGTCAACAAGGCCGGCTCCAACGGCTGGGTGGTCCTCAACTTCACCCCGCCGGAGGCCCTGGTGATCCTGCAAGCCGCGCAGAAGCTCGGGCTCGAGGACCGCGTCAAGGGCTGGGGCTGCTCGACGCCGTGCAACACGGACTTCCTGGCCAAGGCGCTGGGACCGAAGTGGAACAGCAAGCTGTTCGTCAACGCCGAGCTGACCTCGCCTGACGACCACAACGGTCCCGAGATGCAGCTCTACAAGAACATCCTGGCCCAGTACGGCAAGAACGTCGCCGGCGGCCTCGGGTCGTTCAGCGAGATGGGCTACCTGCTCGGGAAGTTCTCGGTTGACGCTATGCAGACCATCAAGAACAACGACTACAGCCTCAAGAACGTCAACGCAGCGTTCAAGGCGATCAAGGACGAGAAGACCGAGTTGCTCTGCCAGCCGTGGGTGTACGGCGACTATTCGCTGCACATCCCGAACAACGCGGACTTCACCACGACCCCGAAAGACGGGAAGATGGTGACCGCCCAGGAGTGCTTCAACGTCTCGTCGGACGACCCGCAGATCGCCGCTTACCGCAAGGAAGCGGGCACGGCGCCGTCGACGAATCCACCGACGTCGTAGGAGTAGGGTTAACGCGAAGAGGGCGCTTGAGGACCAATGCCGACTTGGACTGACGTAGAGCAGTTCCTGGTGACAGGGTTGTCGCTCGGAGGCGTCTACGCCCTATCCGGGGTCGGCATGGTCGTCCTCTACCGGGCCACCGGCGTGCTGAACCTGGCGTTTGGTGCGATCGGTGCGTTCGGCGCCTTCATCGCGTGGCAGCTGATCAACCACTCGAGCGTGAGCTTCTGGCCCGCGTTCGTGGTGGCGGTGCTCGTGGGCGGGCTGTTGACGCTCGCCTACGGAATGGTGTTCGGCCCGGCGCTCGCGCTGCGTGACCCGCTGGTCAAAGCGACCGCGACGCTGGGCCTGGCACTGATCCTGCTCGGGGTCATGGACCTGCTATGGCCCTCGAGCGGGGGCGCCTCGCGCGCGCTCACCGTTCCGACCGACAACAACACGTTCCAGGTCGGGCAGATCTCGGTCACATACACCAACGTGCTGGCCCTGGTGCTGGGCCTGGTCGTAACGGTCGTGGCAGCTGCGTTTCTCCGATTCACGAAGCTCGGCACGGCCATGCGCGCGATGGCCAACGACCGCGAGATCACCGCGTCGCTCGGCGTTCCGGTAAGGAGGGTGACCGCGGCGGCCTGGTTCGGTTGCGGGTGCCTGGCGGGAGTGGCTGGCGTGCTGCTCTCCGACCTTGTCGCGCTCGACGCCACGGCCCTGACGTTCCTGGTCATCTCGACGCTGGCGGCCACCCTGGTCGGGCGGCTTCGCTCGATCCCGATCACATTCGCAGCCGCGATCGTGATCGGAGTGATCACCGCGGAGCTGACCCCGATCTCGTCGCTGAGCACTTACCGCGACATGACGCCGTTCGTGGTCGCCGCGATCGCGCTGCTGTTCCTGAGCCGCCGCCGGGTCATATCAGTCGGTCGCCAAGGGGTCTGATGGCCCCGACAGGGAGACAGGGGAGGCATTAGGCTTGGAATCTGCCGGTGTGAAGACCGCGGATGACACCACCGCCGACAAGGAGGGTGCAGGCCCCGATGTAGGGGCGCGCCAGTCACCGCGGCGCTCGCGCCTGGAGCCCCGTTCGCTCGTGCGTCCAGCGGTGATCGCGGCGCTGGTGGTCTTCGCGCTGCTGGAGATTCCGTCGCTGTTCAGCCTCTACTACGTCGACGCTTGGACGCAGGTGGCGATCTATTCGATCGTCACGCTCGGCCTCGGCGTGCTCGTGGGGCGCGTCGGCCTGGTCTCGCTGGGTCAGGGCGCCGTGCTGGCACTGGGCGCGTGGGTGGCTGCGCGGCTGCTGTTCGCCACAGGGCTTTCGTACCCGATCGTGCTGCTGGGCGCGGGCCTGATCACGATGGTGCTGGGAACGCTCGTCGGGCTTCCCGCGCTGCGGCTGAGCGGCCTGTACCTGGCGTTGATCACGCTGATGCTCGCCGGCGCGATCACAGTCGTGCTGACCACGATCAACTTCCCAAACGGCGGTAGGGGCTTCACCGGATACGACGGCAGCACCGTGCACATCCCGCCGATTCGCCGACCGTCGATCGCGACCACCGATCCCGCTTTCTTCCGCTACTCGATGATCGTGGCGATCCTGATGTTCGTGCTGGTGTTCTTCCACATCCGGGGGCGGCCCGGGCGAGCCTGGGCGGCCATCCGCCAGAGCGAGTCTGCTGCGCTTGCGGCCGGTATCAACACCACGTTCTACAAGCTTTGGGCGTTCGCGTTGGCGTCGTTCGTCACGGGCGTCGCCGGTGGCTTGGTCGCGGGCAGCTTCCGATACCTGAACTCGCTGACCTTCACCACACAGGATTCGATCACGCTGCTCGCAGTCGTGCTGATGGGCGGCGCATACAGCTTGACCGGAGCGGTCGTGGCCGCATTCCTGCTGAAGTTCCTGCAGGCACTGCTTAACGACTGGGGCGTGTCGCCGGACTGGTTGACGATCCTGTTCGGGATCGGAGTGCTGCAGGTCCTGACCACCGCTCCGAGAGGGATCGTGGAGCAGTTCCCCAAGGACATGGCGCGGCTCGGCCGCCTGATCGCAGGGTTGTTCCGCCGAAGAGCACCTGCCGCGGAGCCGGCCGAATGATCGAGGTCTCGGGACTGACGGTTCGATTCGGAGGCGTCACCCCGCTCGACGGCATGGACGTCAAGTTCGAAGCCGGTACCTGCGGGCTGATCGGCCCCAACGGCGCCGGGAAGACGACCTTCTTCAACGTGCTCAGCGGGTTCGTCCGCCCAGCCACGGGGACGATCGAGGCGTTCGGGGAGAACCTCCTGAAGATGGCTCACTTCCGTCGCGCCCGGTGGGGCGTGCGGCGCACGTTCCAGACCGAGCAGGCGATCGAGGAGCTCTCCATCTACGACAACGTCGCGATGGTCCACGAGCAGTCCAAGGGCTCGAGCGGGTCGCGTCGCGAGGACACGCTCGCGTCGATCGAGTTCGTCGGCATCAAGTCCGACCCCTACGCCCACGTGAACACCCTCGGCGTCGGCGAGCGCCGCCTCGTCGAGGTTGCGCGTGCCGTAGTCGGGCAGCCGAAGCTGGTGCTGCTCGACGAGCCGGCCGCAGGCCTACCCGAGGAGGAGACAGAGCACCTCTCAAACGTGATCCGCAAGATCCCCGAGCACACCGGGGCGCTGACGATCCTCGTCGACCACGACATGAGCCTCGTGTCCGGGTGTTGCGAGACCACGGCGGTGCTGGACTTCGGGAAGCTGATCAGCTCCGGGCCGACGGAGCAGGTGCTCCGCGACGAGCGCGTGATCCGGGCGTATCTCGGGACCGAGGAGAACGTGTAGCGATGGTCGACGTGCCCGATGTGCTGAGGGTCACAGGGCTCACCGTGCAGCGCGGCGGGCGCGCGGTCGTGCGCAACGTCGACATCGAGATTGCCGCCGGCGAGATCACCGCGCTGCTCGGGCCAAACGGAGCAGGCAAGTCGAGCCTGGTCCTGGCGGTCGGCGGCATCCTGCGCCCGCAGGCCGGCACGATCGCCCTCGGTGACAAAGACTTCGCCGGCAGGCGGCCGGAGCGGATCCGGCGCGCGGGCGTGGCGATCGTCCCCGAGGGGCGCCGGCTGCTGCCCGAGCTGACCGTCGACGAGAACATCCGGGTGGCCACCTACACGCTCCCCCGCGCCGAAGCAACGGCGGGGCGCGCGCGGGCACTGGAGCTGTTCCCAGAGCTCCAGAGGCGCTTGGACGCGCCTGCCCGGGCGCTGTCGGGAGGCGAGCAGCAGATGGTGGTGCTCGCCCAGGCGCTCGTTTCGCAGCCGAAGTACATCCTGATCGACGAGTTGTCGCTGGGCCTCGCGCCGGTGATCGTCAACCGGCTGATTCCGACGATCCGCGAAATCGCCGAGTCGGGGATCGGCGTGCTGCTGATCGAGCAGTTCGTGACGGTGGCACTGGGCCTCGCCAATCGCGCCCACATCATGGAAGGTGGGCGCATCCAGTTCTCCGGCCTCGCCAAGGAGCTGCGCGAGAAGCCGGAGCTGCTCCACACTGCGTACCTGCTGCGTGGTAGCAACGGCGCTGCTCGCACGCCGGCGGTCGCCGGCGGCGAACCAGCTACATGAGCGGCGGCGTAACCGCGATGGAGCACGTGCTCGTGCTCGCGGACGACATCGAGCGGGCGCGCGAGTTCTACTGCGACGTGGTGGGGCTCGAGCTCGGGGAGCGTCCGGCGCTCGAGTTCCCGGGGTACTGGCTGTACGCGGGCGCAACGCCCTGTTTGCACCTTGCGGCGCGCGAGCCATATCTCGAGCACGCGCGCAAGCTCGGCCTGCCGGTGGCGGGCGGCGACGGACCCGGACCCGTTGACCACATAGCCTTCAGAGGTACCGACTACGAACAGACCCGCGCGCTGCTGGACCGCAAAGGCGTGCCCGCCGTGCTCAACACCGTCCCGGGCGGGGGCCCCCGACAGGTGTTCGTGCAGGATCCGAGCGGCGTCCGGATCGAGATCAACTTCATGCAAGACACCACCGGGAGGTAGAAGTGGCAGAGCTCCAGACAGAAACCGCGGTCGCCGGCGGACGGCGGACGTCGCCGCCGTTCCGGGCAGACCACGTCGGCAGCCTGCTGAGGCCGCCGGAGCTACTAAAAGCGCGCGACGACTTCAAGGCCGGGAAGATCACCGCCGAGCAGCTTCGCGCCGTCGAGGACGACGCGATCCGCGACGTCGTCAAGCTGCAGCGCGATGTGGGGCTTCAGTCCGCCACCGACGGCGAGTTTCGCCGCGCCTCGTGGCACATGGACTTCATCTACCAGATCGGCGGAATCTCGACCGCCCCTGGGGACATCAAGGTCCAGTTCCGCAACGCCGAAGGCGTGATCGAGTGGAAGCCGGCGGCGCTGCACGTGGGCGAGAAGCTGCACCTCGACCACACGATCTTCGGCGAGGACTTCCAGTTCCTCCAGGGGCTGGTTTCCGGGGACGTGACGCCGAAGCTGACGATCCCGTCTCCGAGCATGGTGCACTACCGCGGCGGCACTGCAGCCCTCGATCCGCACGTGTATCCCGATGTCGACCCGTTCTGGGCCGACCTCACGGCCACCTACAACGCGGAGGTCAAGGCGCTTGCGGCGCTGGGCTGCACGTACCTGCAGTTCGACGACACCAGCCTTGCCTACCTGAACGACCCCGCTCAGCGCGAACAGATGGCGAACAAGGGCGAGGACGCCGAGCACCTGCACGAGGCGTACATCCGCCACATAAACGAGGCGCTCGACGGCCGGCCCGACGGACTGACCGTCACCACCCACCTGTGCCGAGGGAACTTCCGCTCCTCCTGGGCCGCCGAGGGCGGCTACGACTTCGTGGCCGAGGCGCTGTTCGGCGAGCTCAACGTCGACGGCTTCTTCCTCGAGTACGACGACGCACGCTCTGGCGGATTCGAGCCGCTGCGGTTCGTGCCCAAGGACAAGCTCGTGGTCCTGGGCCTGGTCACCACCAAGCGGCCCGAGCTCGAGAGCAAGGACCTGCTCAAGCGCCGCATCGATGAGGCCACCAAGCACATCGCGATCGAGCAGCTCTGCCTGTCGGGGCAATGCGGGTTCTCCTCGACGGTCGAGGGCAACGCGCTGACGCGCGACGAGCAGATCGCAAAGCTCAACCTGATCGTGGAGACCGCGGCGGAGGTCTGGGGATGAGCAACGCCGCCGGGGACTGATGCGCGCGGTCGTGACCGAGCGAGTCGGGGCGATGGCGGTGACCGACCGCCCCGATCCGCCGAGTCCGGGGCCGGGCGAGGTGCTGGTTGCGCCGGACGCGACCGGGATCTGCGGCTCGGACTACCACTTCTTCGCGGGTGAGCTGTCCGACGCGGCGGGCGGCTCGCAGTTCCCTCGCGTCCAGGGTCACGAGGTGTCGGGCACGGTCGCGGCACTGGGGCCCGGCTGCCGCCCCGAGCTGGCGACCGGCCAGCGGGTGGCGCTGTGGCCTCTGCATGCCTGCGGGCAGTGCTATCCCTGCAGCGTCGGGCGCTTCAACACGTGCGACAACTTCCAGCTGATCGGCATCCACGTCGACGGCGGCCTGCAGGAGAGGCTGTGCATGCGCGAGGACCACGTGTTCCCGATCGCGAGCGACGATCCGGCGGTCGCGTCGATGACCGAGCCGGTGTCGATCGCGGTGCGCGCGGTGGAGCGTGCGCGGATCGCGGCCGGCGAGCGCGTGGTGGTCCTGGGCGCCGGCCCGATCGGTCAGTGTGTGAGCCTGGTCGCGATCGAGCGTGGCGCCGAGGTGCTGTTGATCGATCTGCTCGAGTCGCGGCTGGCGTTGAGCCGCGAGCTCGGCGCCGAGACGCTTGCGTGGACGACCGCCGACGAGGTGGTCGCCGCGGCCCAGCGGTGGGCGGGTCCGGCCGGCCCACCGGTCGCCGTCGATGCCACCGGCGTGCCGGCGGCGGTCCGGGCGATGGTCGACATGGTCGCCTCGGCCGGACGCGCGGTGCAGGTCGGGATGTCGGTTGAGGAGGTGCCGGTCCGCATCGGCAGCCTGACCGAGAAGGAGCTGGACTTTCTCGGCGTCTGCTGCTGCGGGACGGGCGAGTTCGCAGAGGCGGTGGGGGTCGTCGAACGCAACGGGCCGGCGCTGGCGCGGATGATCAGCCATCAGTTCCCGCTCGCCGAGGCGCCCGAGGCGCTTCGGTTCGCGATGAACAACCCGAGCGACGTGATGAAGGTCGTGATCAGGGGGGA
>DASSGR010000206.1:0-22095 GCA_035693425.1 Solirubrobacteraceae bacterium | reverse complement strand
ACGAGGTTGCGCAGCCGCCGATGATCGTCGCCGTTGACGTTGATGATGTTGTTGACGATCTCCTCGTACAGCGCTCCGTCGCTGATCTGAAAGATCTCGGCGATCGTCAGCCCGGGGAAGATCGCGTGCTTGGTGCGCAGGAAGAACTCGCCCGCCTCGCGGTCGGTCACGATGTAGCCGAACGGTCCCGACGCCAGCCAGCCGTCGTGAGCGTCAAGCTGCGCCATCGCGCGGCGATAGACGTCGCCGCGCAGGGCGGTGTCGGTGTAGTCAAGCGACGGGAGCTCGAGCTCGGTGGCCAGCATCGGCGGGGGGCGAGCTTAGAGCGTTACGGGCAGGAACTCGTCATTCGGCGAGGAACCGACCGGCAGTGTCGCGCCCTGTCGCCATCATCTGCACGCTCCTCGCCGGAGCCCTGGTGGCGTTCCAGCCGCCCGCCAACGCGTCGCTGGCCAGGCATGTCGGCGATCTCGGCGCCGCGTTTGTCAGCATCGTGATCGCGGCGGTGATCATCGCGGCGCTGCTGGTGACGATCGGGCACCCGGGCCGGCTGTCGGCGATCGGCTCGATCAGACCCGTTCATGTCCTCGGCGGCGTCGGCGGCGCCACGATCGTCACGGTGTCGCTGATCGCGGTGCGGCCGCTGGGCGCCGGCGCCCTGGTGGCGCTGCTGGTCACCTCGCAGCTGGTCGTCGCCGTGGTGATCGATCGGTTCGGCTGGCTCGGGCTCGAGCACATCGGGATCAGCGCCACGCGCGTGCTCGGGATCGCGCTTGCGATCGCGGGTACGATCCTCGTCACGCGCACCTAAAGCTCGCATCCGCGGGCCACGGTCACAAATGCGCAACAACTAGGTCACAACCGGGCAACCCGCTCTCGTGCGCTGCTCGGGAGAGTGATGGCGCTGCGCGCGCGGGGACGCGGCAGCTGCAACTTCAATCCGAGCAGAGGAGACATAGATGGCGCGCAAGCGCATCGCTTCGTTGGTCGTGGCCGTCGTCGCGCTGGCTGCGGTAGGCGTGGGCGTGGCACAGGCTGCGAGCGCACGGCACCGGTCGCACAGTCGACAGCAGGCGTCTGCCCGCAGCAAGGGCTCGACGGCGACCCCGATCAAGCACGTGGTCGTGATCTTCCAGGAGAACGTTTCGTTCGACCACTACTTCGGCACCTATCCCAACGCCGCCAATACCGACGGCTCGCCCTTCCACGCCTCGCCACGCACCCCAACCGTGAATGGGCTCACTGGCAACCTGCTGACCAACAACCCGAACGGGGCCAACCCGTCGCGGCTCACCCACGCCCAGGCGCTCACCTGTGACCAGGGGCACGGCTACACCGCGGAGCAGAAGGCCTACGACATGGGCCTGATGGACAAGTTCATCCCGTTCACCGACGTCGAGAGCTGCTCGCCGCCCGACCAGGGTGCGGCGCACCTCGTCCTCGACTACTACGACGGCAACACCGTTACCGGGTTGTGGAACTACGCCCAGCATTTCGCGATGAGCGACAACTCGTACTCGACGGTGTTCGGGCCCTCGACGCCGGGCGCGATCAACGTCACCGGTGCGAACACGTTCGGCGCGATCTGCGGCGGGAACCTCAACGCGACTCCTTGCACCGCGGCCCCCGGCACGACACCGGCCACGCCGGGTCAATCGCAGGCACAGGGGCCGGGGACGATCACGGGCGATCCGGATCCGAACCTCGATATCTGCTCCGCGACCCAGGACCACGCTGCCGCAGCAAGCACGGCCGAGATGGGCGGGAAGAACATCGGCGACCTGCTCGACCAGGCCGGCATCACCTGGGGCTGGTTCCAGGGCGGCTTCGCGAGCCCGAACTACGTGTCAGGCAAGCCGAGCAGCGATGATCTGAGCGCGGTTTGCACGGGCGCGCACAACAACATCGGCGGGGCGTCGATCCGCGACTACAGCCCGCACCACGAGCCGTTCCAGTACTACCCGCAGACGGCCAACCCGCAGCATCAGCCGCCGACCTCGATCGCGATGATCGGCCATCAGGATCAGGCCAACCATCAGTACGACCTGAAGGACTTCTTCGCGGCCGCCGACCACGGCGATCTCCCGGCGGTGTCCTACCTAAAGGCGGCCGAGTACCAGGACGGCCACGCGGGCTACTCGGATCCGCTCGACGAACAGACGTTCCTGACGTCGACGATCAACCACCTCGAGAAGCTCCCGAGCTGGAACAGCACCGCGGTCATCATCATGTACGACGACTCCGACGGCTGGTACGACCACCAGATGGGGCCGATCATCACCCAGTCACAGTCGACGCTTGATGCGCTGACCGGAACGGGTACCTGCGGCAACAATCCTGCGCAGGTCCCGAGCGGCCAACAGGGCCGGTGCGGTGTCGGACCGCGTCAGCCGCTGCTGATCGTCTCGCCGTTCGCGAAGCGCAACTTCGTGGACAACACGTTCACCGACCAGTCCTCGGTCGTGCAGTTCATCGAGGACAACTGGCTGAGCGGACAGCGCATCGGCTCGGGGGCCGCGGACGCCGGTGCCGGGACGCTGGGCAACATGCTCCAGTTCTCCCACCCGAGCACCCAGCGGCTGTTCCTCGATCCGAGCACCGGGGAAGTGCTGCGAGGCGCGCACGGCGACCACGGAAGGCGCCACCGCTAGGCGGCCCACATAAGGGCTGGATGCGAAACGCGTGAAATACCGGCGTTTCGCGTCCAGCCCCCTCAGGGGGTGCCGGCGAGCGTCGACTGCAGCCACTCGATCGCCCGCGGAAGGTCGCGCGGGTCGACGTTGTGGCCGCCCTCGAATTCGCGGTAGTCGACCGGAAGGCCGGCGGACTCGAGCGCCGCGCGGGCCTGCTGCCCGAACTGCACCGGGATCACAGGATCGAGCCGGCCGTGGGAGATCAGCACGCGCATCGACTGGCGGTCGGCGAACCGCGGCTCCCATCCGGGGACGGACGGGATAAAGCCCGAGAGTGCGAGCACGCCGGCGGGAGCGGGGCGGTCGGCGCTGAGCGCCATCGCGTAGCTCATCACCGTCCCCTGCGAGAAGCCCCCGAGCACGGTCTGCTCCGCGGTCAGCCCGGTCCGCGCCCACAACTCGTCGTGAAACTCCGACAACAGTGCCCGCGACCCCTCAAACGTCTCCGGCTCGGGATAGCCGACCCGCGGCACCACGTACCAGTGGTAGCCAGGCGCTCCCTGCAGGCGAAGCGGCGCCTGCGGCGTGACGACGTGCAGCCGGCGCTCGGGATCGAATACGTCCGCGAGCGGCAGCAGGTCGTGCTGATCGGCCCCACGGCCGTGATGCAGCACGAGCAGGCCCTGCGGCTGGGCCGCCGCCGGACGCTCCCGATACTCGAGCGCTGCCATCAGCTCAGATACTCCACGATCTCGTTGACCGGCGCGCGCTCGGGCGGCTCCTTGTCCTGGCGCGGCGATCCGAGGTGGACCAGCGCCACGAATCGCTCGTCGGGCGGGATCCCGAGCGCAGCAAGGCCGGCTGGCGAACGCAGCACACCGGGCGTGCGCCAGTACCCCGCCAGCCCCCGCGCGTGCGCGGCCAGCAGCACCACATAGGTCGCGCACGCGGTCGCCAGCAGGTCCTCCTCGTTCTGGATCGGGTCCTCGGAGCCCAGCGCCGTCACTGCCACCAGCGTCGGTGCGCGGTCGAGCTTGCCGGCCGACTCGGGCCCGGCGGCCTGCTTAAGGCGCTCCAGCGACTCCGGCCCGAGGACCCGGAAACGCCAGGGGTTTGTCAGGTGGTGGTTGGGCGCCCAGCGAGCGAGCTCGAACAGCTCGTCGAGCAGCTCGCGCGGGACGGACTCGGGCGCGAACACCTTGTGGGTGCGGCGGGTGCGGATCGCCTCCTCGACGTCCATGTGGTCCGTGCTCACGCCGTGATCGGCACGTGGCCCGGCTGCCCCATGACCCTCTGGATCCAGGCCCGGATCGCCGGGTAGGGCTCGAGCTCGAAGCCGCCCTCGGGTGCCACGTGGGTGTACGCATACAGCGCGATGTCGGCGATCGTGTAGCGCTCGCCAACCAGGTAGGTGCGATCGGTGAGGTGCGCGTCCATGGCCTGGAGCGCCGCCCGGCCGGCCTTCATCTTGAGCTCGTAGTCCGCGGTCGAAGGCGGGCTGACGTCGAACAGCGCCCAGAAGCGCGCGACAGCGATGTTGGGCTCGTGGCTGTATTGCTCGAAGAACAGCCATTGGAGCACCTGCGCGCGCTCGAACGAATCCTCGGGCAGGTACTGGGTTCCCTCGGCGAAGTGGAAGATGATCGCGTCGGACTCGGCGAGCGAGCGGCCGTCGTCGAGCACCAGCGTCGGGACGCGCAGCGCCGGGTTGAGCTCGCCGAGCACCTCGCGGCGATTGGAGCGGTCGAGCACGTCCATCTGCCGGCGCTCGTACTCGATCCCGAGGTGGGCGAACAGCAGCCGGACCTTGTAGCAGTTGCCGCTGACTGCGTTGTCGTAGAGGAGCATCCGGCGAGCAACGGTACAGATACGCTTGCCCCGGCATGCGGGACGGGCCGCTAATCACAGCGCAGGAGCTCATCGACCGGCTCGAGCAGACGACGTTGCTCGACGTTCGCTGGAGCCTCAACGGGCCGCCCGGGATCGACGAGTACCTGCAGGGGCACATTCCCGGGGCGGTGTTTGTCGACCTCGACCGCGAGTTGTCGGCCCCGCCCGGACCGGGCGGGCGCCACCCGGTCCCCGACGCGTGGTCGTTCACCGCGGCGATGCGCGCCGCGGGCGTGTCGAGCGGACGGCCCGTCGTCGTCTACGACGCCGGGGCTTCGATGGCGGCCGCCCGCGCGTGGTGGCTGCTTCGGTACTTCGGGCACGGCCACGTGGCGGTGCTCGACGGGGGCCTTGCGGCGTGGACGGCGGCCGGATATCCGGTCGCGACCGAACCCGTCGTCGGGGGCCACGGCGACTTCGTCGCGACGCCAGGCGGGATGCCGCTAGTCGACGCCGCAGGCGCCGCCAAGCTCGCCGAGGCCGGCGTCCTGTTGGACTCACGCGCACCCGAGCGATACAGCGGGGAGACCGAACCGGTCGATCCGGTCGCCGGCCACATCCCCGGCGCGCGCAACCGTCCCACCACCGCCAACGTCGGCGAACAGGGACGCTTCCGGCCTTCGGACGCCCTGCGCGAGGAGTTCCGCGGGCTCGGCGTCGACGGCGGCGCCCAGGTGGGCGCCTACTGCGGATCGGGCGTGTCGGCGGCCCACCAGGTGCTCGCGCTCGAGCTTGCGGGCTACCCGGCGGCGCTGTACGCGGGCTCGTGGAGCGAGTGGATCACGGATCCGAGCCGGCCCGTGGCGCGCGGTCCTGGATCGCCAGCGCGCCGTTGCGCGGCGCCTGAGTGATCCCGCGGAAGTGGATCTCGGCGAGCTTTGGGTCGCCCGGGCGCAGCATGCAGCGCTCGAGCACGCGGCGCAGCACGATCCGCATCTCCATCTGCGCAAAGCTCGCGCCGAGGCAGCGTCTGGTGCCGCCGCCGAACGGGATCCAGGTGTAGGTGTCGGGCGCGTCGGGACCGAGGAAGCGCTCGGGGCGAAACGCCGCGGGTTCCGGGTACAGGTCGGCGCGGCGATGGATCATCCGGATCGACGGGTTGATCTCGACGCCCGGCGGGATCACGTAGCCGTCGAGCACGAGCGGTTCCTCACGGACGACCCTCCCCACGCCCGGGATCACCGGGCGCAGACGCAGCGTCTCCTTGACGACCGCGTCGAGGTACTCGGAATCGCCCTCGGAAGCCCGCCGGTGCACCGCCGGCGAGTGCAGCAGCAGGTCGAACGCCCACGCCAGGCCGGTCGCCGTCGTCTCGTGACCGGCTAGCAGCAGCGTCACCAGCTCATCGCGGACCTCGGCATCCGACAGCCGGCTCCCGTCCTCGTCCTGCGCCAGCAGCAATGCCGAGAACACATCGTCGCGGTCCTCGAGCTCGGGATCCTCGCGCCGGCGTGCGATCTCGTCGAACAGGATCTCGTCCACCGCGCGCCGGCTGGCCGCAAACTGCGTCGCCGCGGCACGGTCGCCCCCGCGGCGGGTGAGCATGTACATCAGCATCAGCCCGCGGGGCCGCGCCATCGGCTCGATCATCGCGCGCAGCCTGTCGCGCAGCTCCTGTTCAGCGGGCCCGGGCTCGAAGCCGAACACCGCCCTCATGATCACCCGCAACGTCAGCGACTGCATGCTCGGCAGCAACGGGAACGGCTCGCCGACCGGCCAGGCATCGATCTCGAGGTCGGACGACTCGAGCATCACGTCCGCGTAGGCCTGCATCCGCTGACCGTGGAACGTCGGCAGCAGCAGGCGCCGGTGGCGCAGGTGCTCAGGGCCGTCGAGCAGCAGCACCGATCGGTCGCCGACGATCGGTCCGAGCATCGCGTTCGCCTCTCCGGCCCGCAGGCGGTTGCCCGAACCCTGGAACACCTGCTTGACCAGCGTGGGGTGAAAGACCATCACGAACTGGTTGTCGAACAGCGTCCCGAACGTGATCGCGTCCCCGTACCGGCGCCGGCACGCATCCAGGAAGCGCGGGCCGCCGAGCATGAAGCCCGCCGTCTGCAGCGCCCGCGGCAGCCGCGGCCCGGGCGGCATGCGCAAGCCCGGGGTCGTCAAGGTCTCAGCCATTTCTCAGGAGATGGTGGCACAACACTAACCGTGCGCTTACGTCTGGCTCAGCGGGCCGGGCAGGCTAGCCCCGCGGTCGGAGGTGCACACGTCGGGGGCGGTTAGGAGCAGCTTGTTGCGCGACAGTTTCTTGGTATTCGGAAAGCCCATGATCGGCGAGGAGGAGATCGCCGAAGTCGTCGACTCGCTGCGGTCCGGATGGGTCGGGACAGGCCCGAAGGTCCATCGGTTCGAGACGATGCTGTCGGAATACCTGGGCGTCGAGCACTGCAGGTGTTTGTCCTCCTGCACGGCGGCGCTGATCCTGTCGCTGCAGGTGCTCGGCGTGGGGGCCGGCGACGAGGTGCTCGTGCCGGCAATGACGTTCGTGGCATCCGCCAACGCCGTCGAGCACGCAGGGGCCAAGCCCGTGCTCGTCGACTCGGTGCCGGGCACCGGCCTGATCGACCTCGAGCAGGCGGCGGCGGCCATCACGGAGCGCACGCGGGCGATCATGCCCGTTCACCTCGCCGGCCGGCCGGTGGACATGGATCGGCTCGCGGCCCTGGCAACAGGCCATGGCCTGGCGGTGGTCGAGGACGCCGCGCACGCGATCGGCGCGGCGTGGCGGGGTCGCAAGATCGGCGCATTCGGCAACTTGACCGCGTTCTCGTTCTACGTGACCAAGAACATCTCGACGATCGAAGGCGGCGCGCTGGTCACCGATGATCCGGACGTGGCCGCCGAGGTCGAGCGGCTCGCGCTTCACGGGCTCAGCCTCGGCGCCTGGCAGCGGTTCGCGGATGCGGGCTTTCGCCACTATGAGGTGGTGCGGCCGGGCTTCAAGTACAACATGACCGACGTCCAGGCGGCCGTCGGCCTCCATCAGCTTCCCCGGCTCGACTCGTGGATCGAGCGACGCGCACAGCTCTGGTCGCGCTACGACTCCATGCTGGCCGGCCTTCCGCTGCAGACCCCGCCGCCGGCCGAGCCGGACACCAGGCACGCCCGTCACCTCTATCAGGTTCTCGTCGACCCGTTGGCTGGGCTTTCGCGCGACGAACTGCTGGATGGGCTGACCGCGCGCAACATCGGCGTGGGCGTTCACTACCGGGGCGTGCACCTGCACCCGTATTACCGAGACAAGTACGGGTTGTCTCCGGGCGACTTCCCGGTCGCCCAGTCGATCTCGGACCGGACCTTGAGTCTGCCGCTCGGACCCAACGTGACCGAGGCCGATCAGGACGACGTCGTACAGGCGCTGGCGGGGCTGCTGCGGTGAGCGCCTCGGAGTACCGGGCCCCGCAGCCGGGCCCGGGGGCGTCGCGGCTGGGCTGGATCGGAGTCAGGGAAGTCCCGGCCGACATCTGGGCGCTGATCGGCCTCGTCGCGCTGGCCGCGGTCATTCGCGTGCTGGTGATCGACAACCAGAGCTTCTGGATGGACGAGGCCCTCACCGCATACGAGACCCATTCGAGCTTCGGCGGGATGCTCGGGACAGTCGCCCACGTGGAGACCACGCCGCCGCTGTACTTCGTGCTGATCTGGGCCTGGGCCCATCTGTTCGGATCTGACGAAGTCGGCCTTCGGTCGCTGTCGACGCTAGCGGGCATCGCGCTGGTGCCGATCGCGTTCGTCGCCGCGCGCGAGCTCGTCTCGCGCTGGGCTGGGGTACTGGCGGCTGCGTTCGTCGCGGTGAACCCGTTCCTGGTCTGGTACTCGCAGGAAGCGCGCGCCTACATGCTGCTGGCGGCCCTGAGCGGCGCCTCGTTCCTGTGGTTCAACCGGGCTCGCGAGCATCCGAGCGGACGAAACGTCGCGTGGTGGACGGCGTGGTCGTCGCTCGCCGTGATGACGCACTTCTTCGCTGGATTCCTCGTCGCCCCCGAGGCGCTGTGGCTGCTGTCGGTGTCGCGCAACCGCATGGTGATCGCCGGCGTCGCGATCGTGGGGGCGGTCCAGGCGGCGATGCTCCCGCTGGCGCTGACGGACACCTCCCACGGCGCGAATTGGATAGCACACGTGCCGAGGACGAGTCGGGTGTCCAAGTTCGTCTCCGAATGGTCCCTCAGCGTGCTCAACCGGCGCGTCCACGTCCCCGCGGGACTCGTCGCGGGCGCGGCGTTCGTGGCTCTGATCGCGCTGCTGATCGCGGTGGGGGCGGATCGCCGGACCCGCGCCGGTGCCAAGGTCGCCGCGGCGATCGCGAGCTTCGTGGTGCTGACGCCGCTCCTGCTCGGGGTGCTCGGGCACGACTACTTCCTGTCTCGCAACGAGATCCCCGCGGTCGTACCGATCGCCACGCTAGTTGCCTCAGCGTGTGCCGCGCCGCGCGCGCGCGCTCTCGGGACGGCGGTCGCGATCGGGCTGCTGATCGTGTTCTCGTGGGCGACGATCCAGGTCCAGACGCACGGCTACCTCGAGCGTCCGGACTGGCGCAACGTCGCGCGCGCGCTCGGGCCGGCCGCGACGACGCGGGCGATCTACGTGGCGGATGGAACGACGGCCGATCCGCTGAAGATCTACATGTCGCACGTGAGCTGGGTCCAACCTCAGCGCCAGCTCGTGCGAATCGACGAGATCGACGTGGTCGGCGCGACCAAGCGGCTGGCCCTCGCGCCCGCCCGGACCGCCGGAACGGTGGCGACCGCGCCTCGCGCCACGCGCGGGAGACCCGTTCCGCGGACGAACTCGCCGCCGGGCGCACGGCTGCTCGCGCGCTTTCGCGTCGACAACTGGATCGTGGCCCGCTTCGCGCTGACTCATCCGATTCGGGTCAGCATCGAGCAGCTGATCTCGCGCGCGCCGCGCTACTTCCGTGCAACACCCCGGTCGCTGCTGCTGTTCTTCCAGCAGCCCGGCCGCTGACCGAGTCGCGCAGCGGTAGTCCAGGCGGCCGCGCGGCAGGACGCGCTCGGCCCCGCTACCCTCGCGAGCCGCTGGTGTTGGGAAAGACGATGCTCACGGAGTCAACGCGCGGAGTGCGCAGCTGGGCGGCGGGGGCCGCGGTCGTGCTCGTTGCGCTGTGGGCGCCTGCGATCGCGCAGGCGCGACTGTCCACCCGCAACATCACCCCGCTCCCTCCGAGCACGGCGATCGTGGGCGCCACGTGGACAAGCCCGCGGTATGACCCGCCGTCCAACCAGCGCGGCGACATCCTTCCGACGGTCTGGGCCGACGACGACGATCAGTACACGATGATCGACGATGGGGGCACCGACCTGCCGCCTTCCGGGGGCCTGTGGCGGCAGTCGATGGCGCGGATCACCGGAGCCCCGCCGCACATCCGGATCACCCACGTCGGCGACCCCGACAAGCCGCCGCCGCACACCTTCGGCCAGATCCACCGCAACCCGAAGCTGTGGGCGGGTCCGCTGGGTCCGTACTACTCGAGCGGGCTCGTCGCCGCCAACCACGTCTTCTACGCGACCCAGGAGCTCGACTGGAAGTGGGGCGCCAACGGACTGTTCGCGGGCCTTCAGGGGATCGCGTATTCGCGCGACCGGGGTAGGACCTGGCAGTTCGCCAACAGGCCGTTCCCGGCTCCGCTGGGCAACCTCAACTGGGTGATCCGCGGCAGGGGCGGCTTCTACGCCGACGGCTACGTGTACGCGATCGCCACCGAGCGCGAGTTCAACGCCGACACGCTGATCATCGGCCGCGCGCGGCCCGACGTCGCCGACATGACCGATCCATCGCGCTGGCAGTGGCTGTCGGGCTGGACCGATCGTGACGGCCTGCGCTGGCCGGCCCATGCCGACGGGATGCGCTGGCCGGTGTTCTCGAGCTCGTTCGAGCGCGCCGAGTCGATCCTCTCGTGGCAGGGCCACCTGACCTATCCGCAGATGTCCTACGACGCGCCCCTGCACCGCTACCTGCTGACGTTCACCTACTCGTATGCGCCGGCCACGCCGGGGATCTGGCGCAACGGGGCCGAGCTCGTGATCCTCGAGGCTCCCCACCCGTGGGGGCCGTTCTCGTTCGTCGCCCACGAGCCCAACTTCGGGCCTTCCAACGGCTACGACCCCGGGGTTCCAATCAAATGGATCAGCCGCGACGGCCGCGACCTCTGGATGAAGTGGGCGGCCAACTTCAGTGGCTGCGCGCCGGGGCTGAGCTGCGCCGGGAAGTACGGCTTCAACTACCGGCGCCTGCACCTGACGCTGGGCGCAGCGTCAACCTCCCGCTAAAGCGAATCCAACACAACGTACGCACGATTTAGCGCGCGCCGGGCGAGAATCGGCGTCGGGATGACCGCTGTGTCTCCAGGTGCACGCGTCGCTGGCGCGATTCGGCTCAGCGTGGTCGTTCCCGTGTACGGCTGCGCCGATTGCCTTGTGGCGCTCCACGAGCGGCTCACTCGGGCGCTCGAGCCGATGACCGACAGCTACGAGCTCGTGTTCGTCGACGACCGCAGCCTCGACGATGGCTGGGCCGTGCTGCAGCAGCTCGGCGCGCAAGACCCACACGTGAATGCGTTTCGCCTGAGCCGCAATTTCGGCCAGGACGCCGCGATCACGGCCGGACTGGCCCAAGCACGCGGCGACTGGGCGGTGGTCATGGACTGCGATCTGCAGGAAGCGCCCGAAGACATCCCGCGGCTCTGGGCAGCCGCCGGTGATGGCTATGACATCGTGCGCACGACGCGCCGGGGGTGGCACCACTCCGCGTTCCGTCGCTGGACCAGCCGCATCTACAGACGGCTGACGCTCGAGACCGACGTCCGGCCCGACTACAGCAACCTCAGCCTGCTGTCGCGGCGCGTAATCGACGCGTTCCTGCGGCTGCACGACCGCGATCGCGAGTACATGATCGCGCTGGACTGGCTGGGGTTTAACTCCACCTCGATCGAGATCGAGCACCACGAACGGCACGCGGGGAAGAGCGGATACACGCTCAGGCGACTCGTGCATGTGGCGCTCGACGGGATGTTCTTCCGCAGCACCGTATTGCTGAGGCTGGTCGTGCTGCTCGGCTTCGTCATTGCGACGATCGGAGTCGTCGTCGCGACGTTCGAGGTGGTCGACTACTTCGCCGAGCCGAGGAAGACGGTGCCCGGTTACACGAGCCTCGCCGTGCTGCTGCTGGTGCTGGCCGGCTTCATCATCGTCAGCGTCGGCGTGGTCGGGCTGTACGTGGGGCGGATCTTCGAGCAGGTCAAGAACCGGCCCCTGTTCTTGATCGACGATCAGACGGAAGGCTCGGCCGCCGACAGCACGAACACGCGCTCTCGGCCGCCGGGAATCGCAAACGACTTGACGACCCGCTCGCCATAGCGGTCCATCAGCGCTCCCAGCGTGCGCTCGTCAAAGCGCGTCGCGTGACCGCCCGTTCCGGGGTCAGCGGCGCGCCGGCCGATCAGGCGCACGATCGGCACGCGGCTGGCGGCGAGGTTGCGGACCGGCTCGGACACGATCACGCGCTGTCGCGCGGCCGCCAGCATCCGATCGACGATGTCCTCGGCGTGCGGGAGGAAGTGGTAGAGGCTCGCCTGCATGATTGCCACGTCCGCGCTGGGCAGGTCGCCGTCGGGGGCGGCGAGATCGAGCCGGCGAGCGTCGATCCCCTGGCGGCGTAGAGTCGTCACGAATCCGGGATTCACATCGATGCCGACGTAGCCGCTGACCCGCCCGCGCAGGCAGCGCCGGTACAGCGTCGCTGGGCCGCAGCACAGCTCGAGCACCGAAGCCCCAGGCGGCACCTCGGCAGCAACCACCCGCATCCGCGACGAGTAGTGCCGGCCGTACAGGGCCCGCATCAGCAGCTCGTAGCCCGTCGCGCTGCGGTAGATCAGGCTGGCGGTCACCCGACGGTTGTCTTCTCGGCCTGCGAGCTCGCCGCCTTCCCGGTGAGGTCCTCGAGCGACAGCTGGTTGGCGGGCGGGCGCTCGAACGGGATGCTGGAGGTGACGTTCAGGTCGCCGTCGATGTGCAACAGCTCTCCTGGCTCGAGCAGCCTCCAGCCCGTGTCCTCGTCCATGCGCTCGCTCGCGATCACGACGCACGGCATGCGCGCGAGCTCGCCCGAACGCACGCGCATGCCGCGCGCGCTGGCGTGCTCGAGGTGACGCCCGCCGCTCGGTCCGCCGGCCGCGCGCTCGAGCACGTAGAGCTCGTGCACGTCGGGATAGCGCAGGGCCCACACGTCGGAGGCGGTGATCAGGACGAAGTTCATCGCGAATACGGGCAGGTTCTGCGCCACCCACTCGACGGCGCTGACGATCCCCTTGCCGACGTCGCCGGAGCGCTCGATCTCCCGGGTGATCAGCGCGAAGTAGCGCTCGGAGTCGGTGTCGCCCTGCACGAGCGACATGTGCTCGCCGAGCTCGCGCTCGAGCGCCGGCAGGTCCTCGATCACGCCGTTGTGGGCGAACAGCCGGTCGTGCTGCTCGAACGGGTGCGTGTTCTGCGGTGCGATCGCCCCGGTCGACGCGTAACGAATGTGGGCGATGAACGTTCGTGAGTACAGCTCGCGCGCCTCCTGCGCAAACTCCTGGTCCTCGTAGGCGGCGAGCGGTTGCTTGTACACGAGCGGATGGCCGTGCTCGTCGAAGCACCCCACGCCGGTGCCGTCGGGCTCGCGCCGGCTCTGCTCAGCCAGCGAATCGGGCGCCTCGAGCAGCCAGAATGTCGCACGCACGCGGTGTGCTCCGCCGCTCATGCCAAACAGCCGACACATCTGCTCTCGCGACGGTACCGGATAGATTTGGCCGCGATGACCCAGCTCAGACCGATTTTCGAAAACTCAATGCAGCTCGCCCGGCGCGGCGCCGTCGAGGCCCGCTCGGCGCGGCACGCCTGGCGCGCGGGGATGCTCACGCTCGAGTCGCCCGCCCGCGCCGCCGCGATCCTGCGAGCCATGGACCGGCTCGGCCAGATCGGCGCCGCGATCGAGATCCCGGCCGTGCGCTACGCCGACCGGCCCGGGTTGACCGACGAGCTCGGGACGCTGACGTTCGCCCAGCTCAGGGACCGCTCGGTCGCGCTCGCGTCTGCGCTCCGCGCTCGCGGAGTCCGCGAGGGCGACACGGTGGGAATCCTGTGCCGCAACCACCGCGGGTTCATCGACGTGACGTTCGCCGCCGGCCGGCTGGGGACGCGGATGCTGTACCTGAACACCGACTTCGCTGAGCCGCAGCTGCGGGACGTGTGCGAGCGCGAAGGCGTGGCGCTGCTCGTCCACGACGCCGAGTACGAGAATCTGGTCGGGACGATCGAGCCGCGCCTCGGGCGCGTGCTGGCGCGGACCGACGACGAGGTCGCGGGCGACACCCTCGAGAAGCTGATCGCCCGCCACGCGGGCGAGGTCCCACCGGATCCCAGCCAGCCCGCGGACGTCGTGCTGCTGACCAGCGGGACGACCGGCACCCCGAAGGGCGCCCCGCGCCACCAGGGGCGCTCGCTTCACCCGCTCGGCGCGCTGCTCTCGAAGGTCCCGTACCGGGCCGGCGAGTCGACGTACGTCGCGGCGCCGATGTTCCACGGCCTCGGCTTCACGCAGATGGTCCTGTCGATGATCCTCGGCTGCACGACGATCGTGCAGCGCCGCTTCCGGCCCGACGCGGTGCTCGACGCGATCGCCCGCGAGCGGCCCACTGGGCTGGTCGTGGTGCCGGTGATGCTGTCGCGGATCGTGTCGCTGCTCGAGGCCGAGCCCGACCGCTGGGACACGAGCTCGCTGCGGATCGTGTTCCTGTCGGGGTCTCAGCTCGAGGCCGAGCTCGTGCGGCGCGCGCAGCGGACGATCGGCGACAAGCTCTACAACTTCTACGGCTCCACCGAGGTCGCGTGGGCAACGTTCGCCACGCCGGAGGATCTGCGCGCTGCCCCGGGAACGGCAGGCCGGCCACCGTTCGGGACGATCGTGCGGCTCGTCGACGACGCCGGCCGGACGGTCTCTGGGCCCGGCAGGGTGGGGCGCATCTTCGTCGGCAACGGGTTCCAGTTCGACGGCTACACCGGGGGCGGCAACAAGGAGATGATCGACGGGCTGATGAGCACCGGCGACGTCGGCCACTTCGACCACGACGGCCGGCTGTTCATCGACGGGCGCGACGACGACATGATCGTGTCGGGGGGTGAGAACCTGTTTCCGGGAGAGGTTGAGGAACTGCTGATCACGCATCCGGCGATCGACGAGGCGGCGGTGATCGGCGTCGACGACGAGGAGTTCGGCAAACGCCTGGCGGCGTTCGTGGTGGTGGCGCCAGGCCAGACGATCTCCGAGGACGAGGTCAGAGAGCACGTCAAGCGCAACCTGGCGCGCTTCAAGATCCCGCGCGACGTCCACTTCCTCGACGAGCTGCCGCGCAACCCCACCGGCAAGGTGCTCAAGCGCGCCCTGCGCGAGACGTACGCGATCGCCTGACCCTGTTTGTCAAACTAATTTCAAGCTTGTGGCCTACCGTGACTGTCTCAGTCACCAGGAAGGTCGATAGCCATGAGATATCTGCGTACAGTCTCAACCCGCCGCCTGCTGGCGACGATCGCCGGCGTCGTGGCGGTGATCGCCGCGGGCACCGCGATCGCGGTCGCCGCGTCCGGCTCCGGACCCAAGCCGCGGCCTGAGTCGTTGGCCCGGGCCGTCCATGGCGCGCTCACCGCGCCGGAGGTTCAGGGCATCTCCGCGCGGATCAGCTTTACCAACCACCTGATCGGCTCGACCAACCTGCAGGGCAGCGACCCGATCCTCAGCGGCGCGACCGGACGCCTGTGGATCTCAAACGACGGCAAGATGCGGCTCGAGCTGCAATCGGACAGCGGCCAGGACGCCCAGGTGCTGGTCACGCCGAAGAGCTTCTGGATCTACGACCCGTCTTCGAACACGCAGTACCGTGGCGATCTGCCGGCCGACTCGCACCAGGGCAAGCAGACCGACAAGGTCCCGTCGATCGCCCAGATCCAGCAGCGGATCAACGAGTTCGTCCGGAACGCCAACCTCAGCGGCGCGATCCCGTCCGACGTCGCCGGCCAGGCGGCGTACACCGTCCGCGTGTCGCCCAAGCACGACGGCGGCCTGCTCGGATCCGCCGAGCTCGCCTGGGACGCCGCCCGGGGCGTACCGCTGAAGTTTGCGATCTTCGCCCGCGGCCAGAGCAGTCCGGTGATCCAGCTAAAGGTGACCGACATCTCCTACGGCAAGGTGCCGGCGTCCGATTTCAACGTGACGCCGCCGTCCAGCGCCAAGGTCGTGACCATCAACCTGCCGGCGGGCGCGGCGAAGGCGGAGCGCAAGCACGCGCGGGCGCACCGCGACGTGACCGGCGTTGCCGCCGTCGCCAAGAAGGTGCCGTTCGCGCTGACGGCGCCCAACACGCTGGTCGGACTGCCGCGGCGGTCGGTGTCGCTGCTCGACTGGAACGGGACCCCGGCCGCGCTGGTCACCTATGGGCAGAACCTCGGCGGCATCGCGGTGATCGAGCAGGCCGCGCAGCCCGGTGCCGCGCCCCAGGCCGCCGGTGACCACCAGGGCTTGAGCCTGCCGGCCGTGACGATCAATGGCGCGACCGGGCATGAGCTCGACACGGCGCTCGGCACGGTCGTGCAGTTCAGCCGCGGCGGTGTCGACTACACCGTGCTTGGCTCGGTGCCGGCGGCAGCTGCGGACGCGGCGGCGCGCGGGCTATGACGGCCGGAGCGGTTGACAGCCCGCCGCCCGTAGAGGTGCGCGGGCTCGTCAAGCGCTACGGCGAGCTGACCGCGGTCGGAGGCGTCGACCTGACCGTCAACGCCGGCGACGTTTACGGCTACCTCGGACCCAACGGCGCCGGGAAGACCACCTCGCTACGGATGATGCTCGGGCTGATCCGGCCCACCGAGGGGTCGGTGCGGCTGTTCGGGCGCGACCCGCAGGAGACAGTGCGAGCGCTGGCGGGCGTGGCCGGCTTCGTCGAGGCGCCGACGTTCTACCCGTACCTGACCGGGCGGCGCAACCTGGAGCTGCTGGCCGCATTCGACGGCGGCGACGCGCGCGGGCGGATCGACACCGCGCTCGACATCGTCGAGCTCGCGGACCGGGCGGGCGATCGCGTCGGCGGCTACTCCCACGGGATGCGACAGCGCCTGGGGATCGCCGGCGCGCTGCTGCGCGAGCCCAAGCTGCTGCTGCTCGACGAGCCGGCCACCGGGCTTGACCCGGGCGGCATGCGCGACATGCGGGTGCTGATCCGCCGCCTGGCGGGCGAGGGAATGACCGTGCTGCTGTCAAGCCACCTGATGACCGAGGTCGAGGAAGTGTGCAACCGGGTCGGGATCGTGCGCTCCGGCAAGATCGTGTACGAGGGCGCGATCGCCGAGCTGAAGAACAGCGCCGGTACCACGTACCGGCTTTCCACCACCGACGACGAGCGCGCGCTCGCGGTCTGCCGGGCCCAGCCGGGTATCGCGAGCGTGCGTGTGGAGGGCGGGCGGATCTCGTTCACGGCCGACGAGTCCGCGGTCGCCGAGCTGTCGCAGGCGCTGGTCGAGGCCGGTGCGCTGATCCGGTCGCTAGCGCCCCAGACGGTCACGCTCGAGGACCTGTTCTTCTCGCTCACCGAGGACGGTGACCGAGGGCATCCGGGAGTGGCGGCTGCGGCTCCGCAGCCCGCGGAGGCGGCCCGATGAATCCTGGCGTCGCGACGGTCTACCGGTGGGAGCTGACCAAGCTCCGATATCAGAAGCGCACCTACCTGGGCCTCGGCGCAGCGATCGCCGTCCCGATCATCTTCGTGCTGGCGATCCACTTCCGCCCCGACCGGCGCGGCGGCGGCGACTTCGCGTTCGCGTCCTACCTGACCCGAAGCGGCTTGGCGGTGCCGCTGGTGCTGATGCTGTTCGGGGCCGTGTGGCTGTTCCCGCTGATCACGGCGCTGGTCGCCGGCGACATCTTCGCCTCAGAGGACCACAACGGCACGCTGAAGACGATCTTCACCCGTTCGCTCGAGCGCGGCCAGATCTTCGCCGGCAAGGCGCTGGCCGCGGCCACTTACGCCGTGGTCGCGATCATGTTGTCTGGCACCGTGGCGGTCATCGCCGGGAGCATTCAGTCGGGCTTCAACTCGCTGCAGACGCTGTCGGGGACAATCGTGTCGGCGCCCAAGGCGCTCGAGCTCGTGTACGTCGGCCTGCTCGTCTATCTGATCCCGATCGCCACGGTCGTCGCGATCGGGCTGCTGCTGTCGACGATCACCAGAAACAGCGCGGCGGCTGTCGTCGGCACGCTGATGGTCTCGCTGCTATTTCAGCTGATCGGGATCCTGCCCGGACTCAGCGGCACGACGCCGTACCTGCTGAGCACGCAGTTCAACGCCTGGCAGGGACTGCTGCGCGAGCCGATCGACTGGGCGCCCGTGGTGCGCGCCGCGTGGGTGTGCGCGATGTATGGCGTGCCCGCGCTGGCGGCCGCGTTCCTGGTGTTCCTGCGCCGCGACGTCGCAGGTGGCTGAGCCCGAGCGCGTACTCGTCGTCGACGACGATCCGCCGCTGCGGCGGATGCTCGAACGCACGCTCGCGGCCGAGGGCTTCGAGGTGACGGTGGCGGCGGACGGCGGCAGCGCGCTCGCTGCGGCGGAGCGCTACGCGCCCGACGTGATCGTGCTCGATGTGGCGATTCCAGCGCCCGATGGCCTGGCGGTGGCCCGCCGGATGCGAGCCAAGGGACTGCCGACGCCGATCCTGATGCTGACCGCGCGCGACGCGGTGCCCGATCGCGTCGCGGGGCTCGAGGCGGGCGCCGACGATTACCTCGTCAAGCCGTTCGCCGTGGCGGAGCTGGTGGCGCGGCTGCGGGCGCTCACACGGCGCCGCGACTCGCAGCCGTTGTTGTCCTATGCGGACCTGGTGCTCGATCTCGACGTGCGCCGCGCCACTCGCGCCGGCCGGTCGATCGAGCTGACCGGCCGCGAGGTCGGCCTGCTCGAGCTGTTGCTGCGCGAGCCCGGCCGGGTGGTCACGCGGGAGCGGGCGCTGGCGGAGGTCTGGGACGACGCCGCGCAGGAAAACGTGGTTGACCGCTACGTCACCCGGCTGCGCCGCAAGCTCGGAGATCCGCCGCTGATCAGGACGGTCCGCGGAGCGGGCTTCGCGCTGCGGGCCTAGTGTCCGCCTCTCATGGAGTGGGCACACACACTCCGCGCACGCCTAATCGCCGCCGCCGGCGGCTCGATCGTGGTCGCCGTGGCGCTGTTCGGGGTGGCCACGGTGCTGCTGGTGCGTGCAGAGCTGCGCAGCTCGCTGGATCGCGCTCTGCGCCAGCGCGCCCAGGACGTTGCCCAGCTGGCGGTGTCGGCGCCGGCGGTACTCACCGACCCAGGCGCGCTCGAGGGGCCGGGATCCGGGCGACAGCTCGCCGTGCAGGTCGTCGACTCGCGCGGTCGGATCCTGGCCCGCTCACTCACGCTCGGCGCGCAGCTGCTGCCGGAGGACCGGCTCGAGACGCGCGCCCGCATCAACGGCACGCCCGGGTTTGAGGACATCACGGTCGGCGGGCGCCCCTACCGCGTGTACGCCGCTCCGATCGCCCAGGCCGGCGGTCCGGCCGCCGGAGGCGCGGTGCTGGTCGCGTCCGACACGAGCGACATCTCCGACACCCTGTCGCATCTGGGGGTCGTGCTGGCTCTGAGCGGCGTCGGCGCCGCGCTGCTCGCGGTCGCGGCCGCGGCGGTGCTGACGCGCCGGGGCCTGCGGCCGCTGCGGCGTCTCGCGGACGCGGCCGGCGAGATCGAGCGAACCGCGGACCCCAGCCGCCGCCTGCCCGAGAGCGGCGTGGCCGACGAGATCGGGCGCCTGGAAGGCGTTCTGAACCGGATGCTGGCGTCGCTGGAGACGGCGCGCGCCAGCGAGCGGCGGTTTCTCGCGGACGCCTCGCATGAGCTGCGAACACCGGTCACCGCGCTGCTCGGCAACGTCGAGTTCGCCGCCCGCCACGGCGCCGACGAGGAGGTGCTCGCCGACCTCGAGCGCGACGCCGCCCGGCTCGCACGGCTCGTCGACGACCTGCTGGTGCTCGAGCGCTCGGGTGCCGCGCAGCAGGAGCTGGGACCGGTCGACCTCGGGCGGCTCGTGAGCGACGTGGTCGCCGGGCGCCCCGACGGACGGGTTGTGGCCGGCGCCGTTGAGCCGGTCGAGGTTCAGGGCGAGGCGGACGCGCTGACGCGTGTGCTCGAGAACCTGATCGAGAACGGCCTGGTGCACGGCCCGCCGGACGGCCGCGTGACAGTGTCGGTGAGACCGCGCGGCGACGTAGCGCTGTTGACCGTCAGCGACGAGGGCCCGGGGCCCAGTCCCGAGCAGCATGCGCGCATGTTCGAGCGCTTCTGGCGGGGACCGGACTCGGCGGAGCGGCCCGGTTCGGGCCTGGGGCTGTCGATCGTCTCCGCGATCGTCGAGCGCCACGGGGGCCGGGTGACGGTCGATGGGTCGGCGTTCACGGTCGAGCTTGCGCTCCTCAAACGGCCAGTCCCGAAACCATCCAGTCCGCCTGGGCCCGCGCTCCCCGCGGAGCAAGGAAGTACCCACCGCCCACGGGCGTGATGCCGAGGCGGGCCGCGGACGCCGGGGCGGCGAGATCCTGAAGCGAGAGGCTCAGCGGCGGAGCTGAGCCGCGTGCTCGCCAGGGGGTACGAGCAGCGCCAGAACGTCTTCCTCCGGCACGGGCCTGCCCAGCAGGAAGCCATGGCCGCCGTCGCATCCCAGCGCGCGCAGCTGGTCGAGCTGCGCGTCGTTTTCAACACCTTCGGCGACGACCTCGACGCCGAGCGCGTGCCCGAGCTCAATCACGGCGCGCACGAGCGGCGCCTCGCCGGGGTCGCGTCCCAGGCCTCCCACGAGGCTCTCGTGGATCTTGATCGAGTCGATCGCGAGCTGCTTGAGGCTGGACAGCGAAGACGAGCCCGTGCCGAAGTCGTCGATCGCGATCTTCACGCCGAGCGCCTTGAGCGCCTGGACGGCGCGGACGGAGACATCCGGGTTGCGCGATGCGGCTCGCTCGGTGATGTCGAGGCACACCGCGCGGGCGTCGACACCCGCCGCGGTGAGCTGCCCCGCCAGGAGCGTCACGAAGCTCATGTCCTCGAGCTGACGCGCCGAGACGTTCACCGTGATCGTGAGATCGGGCCGGTGCTCGCGCCAGATCAGCAGCTGGTGCAGCGAGTGGGCGAGCACGTACTGGCCGATCTCGAGCATCAGCCCGCTGTCCTCGGCCAGCTGCAGGAACTCGCCCGGAGCGAGCATCCCCCGCGAGGGGTGCTGCCAGCGCAGTAGCGCTTCCAGTCCCGTGACGCGCAGCGCGCCGGCCTCAAACGACAGCTTGGGCTGGAAGTGCACGCGCAGCTCAGATCGCTCGAGTGCCCGGCGCAGGGCGCCTTCGAGCTCCAACCGGTCGATCGCGCGCTGCCGCGAGGTCTCGTCGAACAGCTCGTAGCGCGAGCGGCCGAGCTGCTTGGCGCGGTACATCGCCGAGTCGGCTTCGCGGATCACGGCCTCCGCGGGCATCGTCGGGTCGGTGACGATCGAGATGCCGATGCTGACCGTCACCGTGGTGTCGCCCTCTTCGAGATGGATCGGCAGTCGCACCGCCCGGCCGATCCGCTCGGCGATCAGGATCACCTCTCGTTCGCTGGTCAGCTCCTCGAACAGGAACGTGAACTCGTCGCCACCGAATCGGGCGACGGTGTCCATCGGGCGCAGCATCGACTGCAGGCGGTCGGCGAGCCCCGACAGCAGACGGTCGCCGGCGGCGTGTCCGAGCGAGTCGTTGATCTGCTTGAAGTTGTCGACGTCGAGGAACAGGACCGCGATCGAGGCGTTGTTGCGGCGCGAACGGTCCAGAGCGACGCCGAGGCGGTCGAGGAACAGCGCCCGATTGGGCAACCCGGTGAGCGTGTCGTGGAGCGCGCGGTGGGCGAGTTGCGCCTCCAGGCGCTTTCGCTCGATCGCGTACATCACCGAGCGCCGCAGCAGCACCGGAGACAGCTCGGACCTCACGAGGTAGTCCTGCGCGCCGGCCTTGACGACGATCACCGCCTCGTCCTCGTCGGCATGCTCCGCGAGCACGACGATCGGCACGTCGGGAGCGGCCGTGCGGATCTGCTCAACGGCCGCGATCCGGTCCTCGTGCTCGGACAGGTCGAGCAGCACGCAGCTCGCCGCGTGCTCCAGCAACTCATGCGTGGCGTCCGTCAGCTGCCCGGCGTGCGCGACCACCAGCCCGTCGCTCCAGCTCGCCTGCAGCATCTCGCCGATCAGCGCCGCCGTCCGGCGGTCGCCGGTCACGATCAGGGCGCGAACGAGCGTCGGCGCATCGACCTGGTCGCCATCCTGGCTTGCCCCAAACTTGGCCAAAACTCACTTCCTTGCTCAAAGGCCAACTTCCCTTGCAGATAATGAACGAAGCTCGCGTCTACAAACTGCTGCCGACTGCGGGGCGTCGCGGCGGGGAGCCCCCGCCGGGCGGGCTGCCCGAGCCGGTCCGCCGCTCGCCGAAAACGACC
>DASSGR010000205.1:0-8394 GCA_035693425.1 Solirubrobacteraceae bacterium | reverse complement strand
CGAGGCGCTGCCGTACTTCACGCGCGCGCTGCGCGAGCAGGAGTTCGGCTACCGCGGACTCCTGCTCGGGCGCGAGGTCGGGGCGCAGGCCCCTGCCGACGCCTAGCTGCGGCTCAGCGCAGCTCGGCGGACGTCTTGCCGAGCAGCTGGCGGGCGATGATCAGCAGCTGGATCTGCTGGGTGCCCTCGAACAGGTCGAGGATCTTCGCGTCGCGCGCCCACTTCTCCAGCAGCTCGCCCTCGCCGTAGCCGAGGCTTCCGCACAGCGCCACGCAGCGCAGCGCCACGTCGGTGCCTGTCCGGCCCGCCTTGGCCTTGGCCATCGACGCCTGCAGGGAGTTGGGCTTGCGGTTGTCGGCCATCCACGCCGCCTCGAGCGTGAGCAGCCGCGCCGCCTCCCAGTCCGACTCCATCGCGATGAACTCCGACGCCGCGGCGCTCTGCGCGTGCGGGGGCGCGTCGTAGTCGATCTCGATCCCGGCCTCCTCGAGCAGCTCGCGCGTGCGCTCGAGGCACGCCCGCGCCACGCCGATCGCCATGCCGGCGACCAGCGGGCGAGTGTTGTCGAACGTCTGCATTACGCCCGCAAATCCCTGCTTGGGCTCGATGTCGGGGCTGCCGAGCAGGTTCTCCTTGGGGACGCGGCAGTCTTCGAGGCGGAAGTTGGCCGTGTCGGACGCGCGGATCCCGAGCTTGTGCTCGAGGCGGTCGAGCTTCAGGCCGGGGTTGTCGCGCTCGACCACGAACGACTTGATCGCGGCGCGTCCCTGCTTGGGATCGAGCGTCGCCCACACGACGATCAGCTCCGCGCGGTCGCCGGACGTGACGAAGATCTTCTCCCCGTTGAGGACGTACTCGTCGCCGTCGAGCCTGGCGGTGGTGCGGATCGCGGCCGAGTCGGACCCGGCCTCGGGCTCGGTGATCGCCATCGCGGCCCACTTGCCGCCGAAGCGCTTGAGCTGCTCCTCGTCGGCGACCGCGGCGATCGCCGCCTGGCCCAGGCCTTGGCGCGGCATCGTCAGCAGCAGGCCGACGTCGCCCCAGCACAGCTCGGTCAGGCCGAGCAGACTGGCCATGTTGCTGCCGTTGCGGTTGGCGTTGGGGTCGGCCTTCTTGGCGCTCGCGCCGTTTGACTTGCCGTTGCCGTTGCCGCCGACGCCGCCGGCGCCGGCGCCGCCCAGCGCGCCGCTCTCGTTCATGCCGTCAATCGCGGCGGCGAGCATGTCGAGCTCCTTGGGGTAGGAGTGCTCGGCGCCGTCGTACTTGCGGGAGTTGGGCCGGAAGACCTCGGTCGCGACCATGTGGGCCTGGCTGACGAGGCCGGCGAACTTTTTGGGTGTCTCGAGATTGATAGGCATTAGACGAGCACGCCTCCCTCGAACAGGCCGGCGGCGCGCAGGTCCCGGTACCAGCGCTCGACGGGGTGGTCCTTTACGTATCCATGGCCGCCGAGCATCTGCACACCATCGGAGCCGATCGCCATCCCACGCTCGGCGCACAGGCGGCGCGCCAGCGACACCTCGCGGTTGAAGCTGAGGTCCTGGTCGACGCGGCCGGCGGCGCGGTAAGTCGCCAGGCGCATCCCTTCGAGCTCGATCGCGATGTTCGCGACGGTGAACGCGACGGCCTGGCGGTTCGAGATCGGCTCGCCGAAGGCCTTGCGCTCGTTCACGTAGGGGATCACGTAGTCGAGCACCGCCTGCGCGGTCCCGACGGCCAGCGCGCACCAGCCCAGGCGGGCGAGCGCGATGCACTCGGCGTACACGGCCGGGTCGCCGTCGCCCAGCAGCGCGCCCTCGGGCAGCTGCACGCCGTCGAACGTCAGCAGTCCCGTCGCCGCCGCGCGGATGCCCATCGCGGGCTGCGCCTCGACGGCGATCCCGCCGGCCTTGGCTTCGACCACGAACAGGGCCGGGCCGCGGTCCTCGAGCTCCGCCGCGACGATGAACAGCTCGGCGTCGGCTGCGCGCGGAACGAGCGACTTGGCGCCATCGAGGAGATAGCCGCCGTCACGCGCGCGCGCCCGGGTCTGAAGCTTGAACGGATCGAACAGGGGGCGCGGCTCGAGCAGCGCGAGCGCCGCCGCGGGGACGTCGTCGCCCACGAACTCCGGCAGGTAGGCTGCCTGCTGGTCGCCGTCGCCCCACAGGCTGAGCGCGGTCGACACGCCGGCGGGGGCCAGGCACGCGACCGCCATTCCCATGTCGCCTTGCGCGAGCGCCTCGCTCATCAGCACAGATGTCACCGCCGAGCGCTCCTCCACGGCGCCCCCGAGCTGCTCGGGCACGCCGACCATCGACAGGCCGAGCTCGTTGGCCGCCGACAGCAGCTCGGCCGGCATCTCGCATGCGTCGTCTGCCGCCTCGGCCGCGGGCCTGAGCTTGGCCAGCGCGAACTCCCGGACCGAGTCGCGCAGCATCTGTTGCTCGTCGGTCGGGGTGAGATCGAACAGGTCGCTTCGACCGGCCTTGGGCTGCCGGGCGGGCCGCGAGAGCTTCTGCGCGGCGGCAAACGTGCGCCCGGCAGTGGCGGCCGTGCGCATCGTGGTCTTCGTGGTCTCGTGCAGAAGTCGCTCCGCCTGATCGCGCAGCCCCAGGCGATCGACGATCTCAGAGGAGGCGATCTTGTTCAGCGCGCGCAGGCCGACCGCCATGCCGCGCTCGGCGAGGTTCGTTTGCGATGACATGCCACGAAGATACCATGGTTTGGTGTTACGTCGTTTCATGTAATCGTGACCCGGCCGGGCCCCTTATGAAGTACTTATGTTGGCCCCGTCATGCTCCGGAGCGCAATGCGCGTGCTGATCGCAGAGGATGAGCGAAGGCTTGCCGAGGCGATCGCTCGGGGCCTGCGACGCGAAGGGATGGCGGTCGATCTGGCGCCCGACGGAACCGATGCGCTGGTCAAGGCGCGGGTCGTCCGCTACGACGTGCTGGTGCTCGACCGCGACCTTCCCGGCATGCACGGGGACGACGTCTGCAAGGCCGTGCGCGGCGAGCGCCCCGAGACCGGGATCCTGATGCTCACGGCGGCTGGAACGCTCGAGGACCTCGTCGAAGGGTTGTCTCTCGGGGCCGACGACTACCTGCCAAAGCCGTTCCGTTTCGCCGAGCTGGTCGCCCGCATCCATGCGCTGGCGCGCCGCTCGACGCCCTCGCGTCCGCCGATCCTCACGCACGGCGACATCGAGCTGGATCCGGCCCGCCGTCAGGTGACCCGCGACGGGCAGCCGGTGGAGCTGGCGCGCAAGGAGTTCGCCGTGCTCCAGGTGTTGATGGGCGCCGGCGGCGCCACTGTGTCCGCCGAGGACCTGCTCGAACGCGTCTGGGACGAGCACATCGACCCGTTCACCAACGTCGTGAGGATGACGATCATGACTCTGCGGCGTAAGCTCGGTGATCCACCCGTGGTGGAAACGGTGATCGGCGTCGGCTACAGGATGAAGTGATGCGGAAGCAGCCAAAGACAGCGCGGGCCCGGGGCCTGCTGTCGCGGCTGCGCTTGCCCGGGCCGGCGCCCACGATTCGCTTGCGCCTGACGCTGCTGTACGGGACCGTGTTCCTGGTCACGGGCGCGGTGCTGCTGACGATCGGCTACGCGCTGGTGCGCCACAACATCGGCGGCGTCGCTTTGCGCGACCGCCTGCAGGAGCTCCACCTCTCGACGGCCTTCCAACCCCGGTTCCCCGCCACGGCCCGCGAGCTGGCGATCGCGCGCGAGCTCCACAACCAGCTCGTCACGAGCGCCCTGCACCGGCTGCTCGCGGAATACCTGCTCGCGCTCGGCGTGATGACGATGCTGTCGGTCGGCGCCGGCTGGCTGCTTGCGGGGCGGGCGCTGGCACCGCTGCGCGAGATCACCGCGACGGCGCGGCGCGTCTCGGGTGAGAATCTGGGCGAGCGGATCAGCCTGAGCGGTCCCGCCGACGAGCTCAAGGAGCTCGCGGACACCTTCGACGGAATGCTGGGCCGGCTCGATGCCGCGTTCGCGAGCCAGCGCCATTTCGTGGCCAATGCCTCGCACGAGCTGCGAACGCCGCTGGCGATCATGCGCACCGAGGTCGACGTCGCACTTGCCGACCCGGACGCCAGCACCAACGAGCTACGCCAGATGGGCGAGGCGGTGAGGGAGACGGTCGACCGGTGCGAGCGACTGATCGAGAGCCTGCTGATGCTGGCGCGCAGCGAAGCGGCGACCGGGCGCGACGAGCCGGTGGACCTCTCCTCACTGGCAGCCGACTGCATCACCGACCTGATGCGGCGCTCCCACGACGCGGGCGTGCGCGTCGTCGACGACCTCGACCCGGCGTGGGTCCGGGGTGAGCCCGGATTGCTCGAGCGGATGATCGCCAACCTGCTCGACAACGGCATCAGCCACAACGCGCCCGGAGGGTTCCTCGAGGTGTCGACGCGAACCGACGGCAGAGCGGTCCGCCTGGTCGTCCGCAACGGCGGCGCTCGAATCGACCCGACCATCGCGCAGACGTTGACCGAGCCGTTCCGCCGGCTCGACCGCTCTTACGGCGGTTTCGGGCTCGGTCTGTCGATCGTGCGCTCGGTGGCCGAGGTCCACGGCGGCACCGTTGAGCTGGTGGCTCCGGAGGCGGGCGGCCTCGAGGTGCGCGTCCAGTTGCCGGCGATGCCGACGGTCGCGCACATCGGCCCCGTGCCGGCCGCGGCGGCGCAGCTAACTAAGAGCTGACGAAGAGCAGCGTCGGACTTACGTTGAACTGACGGCGGGGGGGTTACACCCTGGGGCGCTCATCTCTTCAGGAGTCGTCCCCATCAAGTTGCTCACCTCGCCCATCATCGGTCGCCGCGTGCCCGTGGCGTGTCTTGTCGTCGTCGGGCTCGCGCTCGGCCTCAGCGCCTGCGGATCTTCGAGCTCGAGCTCGTCGTCTTCGTCTGACCCGAGCGCCAGCACTACTGCCACCGCCAGGCTGACCCTCGCCAAGTGCTTCCGCGCGAACGGAATCGACGTGCCCGACCCGTCCAGCGGAGGCGGCGCGGCCGGCGGCGGCAGCCTGTTCCGCGTGCTGCGCAACTACTCCCAGGCGCAGGTCACGAAGGCTCGCCAGGCGTGCAGCCAGTACTTCGCGCAGGCGTTCCCGCGGGCGAACCTCAGCCCCCAACAGCGCGCCCAGCTCCAGCAGCAGCTCGTCAAGTTCGCCCAGTGCATGCGCTCGCACGGCGTCAACGTCCCCGATCCCACGTTCAATAACAACGCTGGCGGCGGTGGCCCCGGCGCCGGATTCGGCTTCCGCGGCGGCTTCAACTCGGCCAAGCGCAACAGCCCTGCGTTCCAGGTCCGAGATCTACGTGCGCGCCAACGTCAATCAGGTCACGCAGGTGTCGAACCTGCTCGGGCCCACCGCCGACCCGCAGAATCCCGACGGCGTGCAGGTCAGCCGGCCGTCCGACACCCTGGAGGCGCGCGCCGCCGCTCAGGGCCAGTTCACGACGCTGCTGCTGGGTCTGGGGGGCGTGGCCCTGTTGGTCGGCGCGATCGGGATCGCCAACATCATGGTGATCTCAGTGCTCGAGCGCCGCGGCGAGATTGGCCTGCGCAGAGCGCTGGGCGCGACCCGCCGCAACATCCGCTCGCAGTTCTTGACCGAGTCCGCCCTGCTCGCCGCCCTGGGCGGGCTGGCCGGGCTTGCGCTCGGGGTTCTTGCCACCTGGGTCTACGCGCTCGCCCGAAATCAGCCGCTGGTGGTGCCGCTGTACGCGCTGATCGCCGCACCGGCGTCGGGCCTGGTCATCGGCGCGATCGCGGGGCTGTATCCGGCTGCCAAGGCTGCGCGGCTGAGTCCCACCGAGGCGCTTCGCGCAACCTAGCCTCCCGGTCCGGGACATCGGCGCCGCGAGTCGCTAGCGAACACCTAACGTGGGTTTTTACGGAGACCTGACACGCGCCGACATAGGCTCGGTGCATGCCGAGAGGGGCCCGGGCTCAATGGCGTCGAACGTTGGGATCAGGCATTCCCCGCGCCGTCCTTAGCGTTTCGTCGTCGGTCAGGTACCCATCGGTTGCGACGAAGTGCGCCTCGTCGCTCGCGGGAGCCTCCCGCACCTAGAGGAACCGGCGGCGGCCGGGCCACGACTCCCGCCCGCGCCGCTCGCCGGTCCTCCTTTTGCCTGCCTTGCGATCAGCTCGGCGGCCCCCATCCTGGTCGCCTCGCTGAAACGCGGGCGATCAGGGCCGCGATCGCAAACGCGCTGGCGGCTAGCCCGATGATCGCGCTGCTCGGCGGCAGCGACGAGATCGCATAGCTGAGCGCCAGGCCGCCCCAGGTCGCGGCAACCGCGATCAGGCTCGAGATCGCAACCCCCGCGTAGGGATTGGCGGTCAGGCGATGAGCCGCTCCGGCGGGCGCGCTCAGCAGCCCCAGGATCAGGAGCGCGCCGACCGCCTGCGTGCCCTCCGCCGTCACCACCGCGAGCGCCAGCAGGATGCCGAGCCCGAGCAGCCTGACCGGGACTCCTCGCGCCGCTGCCTGCTCGGCGTCGATCGTGGTCAGTAGCAGCGGCCTCGTGACCGCCGTGACCGCGATCGTCACCCCCAGCGCGATCGCCGCCACGAGCCACGACGCGCCCGTGCTGAGCGAGTAGATCGATCCGAACAGGGCGTTGGCCGTCGTCACCCCGGCGCCGCCGAGCCCGCTCGTGGCCAGCAACGCGATCAACAGGACCCCGATCCCGAGGATCCACGCGAACACGGTTCCGATCGCCGCGTCGTCTAGCCGCCCCCGTCCCCCCAAGGCCCCGAGCCCGGCGGCGACCGCGAGCGTCAGCGCGAACAGCCCGACGCGCTCGTCGACGCCCACCACCGCTGCGCCGATCGCTCCGACGAACGCAACGTGGCTGAGCGCGTCTCCTGCGAACAGCTGCGCCCTGGCCACGACGAACCAGCCGACGCAGCCGCTGGCCAGCGCGATGAACGTGCCGGCCAGGTAGGCGTTGCGGACGAACGCGTGCGCGAACATCAGCGCCTGCTCCCGATCAGGCGCGCGATCACGTACACCGCGAACGCGAACGTCGTGGTGTAGAAGCCGACGGGCCACGGCGAGAAGTACGCCGCAGCCAGGCCGAGCCAGACCACGAGCAGGGCGAACAGGATCCCGAGCAAAAGCCCCGCCAACGGTCTGCTCGTCAGCTGCTGGGCAGCCGCCGGCGGGGCGACCAGCACCGCGAACACGAGCAGTACGCCGGTGATCTGGCTGGTTGCGGCGACCGCCAGCGCGAGCAGCAGCAAAAACAGGACGTCCAGCACCGCGACCGGGATCCCGCTGGCGCGCGCAAGCTCCCGGTCCACGGTGCTGAACAGGAGTGGACGAGCCCCGGCCGCGAGCAGCGCGAGCGCCACGACGGCGATCACCATCAGCGTCACCACCTGGCCCTCGGTGACCCCGAGGAACGTGCCGAACAGCAGCGTCTCGGTGCCCGACAGGATCGCGCTGTTGAGCGACAGAAACAGGTAGCCGGCCGCGAGTCCGACGGTCTGGACGGCCCCGATCACGGCCGTCTCCGACCCGAAGCCGCGTGTCGACGTGCGCGTGGTCTGGCCCATCGCGATCGCGGCCGCGCCGCACGCGAGGTAGTAGCCCAGGGACACCGGCAGGCCGATGAGCGCCGCGCCGGTCGCTCCGGGGAACGCCATCAGCGACAGCGTGTGCCCGGCGAAGCTCTGGCGGCGCAGCACCATGTACCAGCCGACCGCCGCCGCGAACACAGCGACGATCGTGCCGGCCTCGAGCGCATGCACCATGAACGGGAACGCGAACAGCTCGCGCAGGTCCGCGATCAGGTCGAACTTCAGCGACGGGTTGACGCTCACGGTTCCTCGTCGTGGCGGTGGCCGTGGTGATGGGGCGCCTCTGGCAGGCCCACCACGACGAGCCGGCCGTCGCTCGTGCGCAGGACCTCGACGGGCGACCCGTACAGCGCGGTCAGCTTCCGGGCGGTGATCACCTCGTCGACCGTCCCCGCCAGCGCGTGGCCGCCGCCCATGTAGACCACCCGGTCCAGGTAGCCCAGCAGCGGGTTGACGTCGTGGGCCACGAGCATCACCGAGATCTGCTCCGCGGTGGCGATCCTGCGGATCAGCGCCGCCACCGCGACCTGGTTTGGGAGGTCGAGACTGTCAAGCGGCTCGTCGAGGATCAGCAGCTGCGGGCTTCGCACGAGCGCTTGGGCGATCAACAGCCGCTGCTGCTCACCGCCGGACAGCTCGCCGATCGGGCGGCGGGCGTACGCGGAGGCGCCCACCAGCGAGATCAGCTGGTCGACGCGCTCGCGGTCGCTTTGGCGCCGCTGCCGGGCACCCTGCGAGATTGCCACCGGCACGCCCCAGCGCGTGCCGTCGACGCCGAGCCGCACCAGATCCACCCCCCGC
>DASSGR010000204.1:0-9985 GCA_035693425.1 Solirubrobacteraceae bacterium | reverse complement strand
GCAAGAGGATCCAGTCGGCCAGCATCGTGGCAAGCACGGCGAGACCAAGGATCAACAGCTCACGGTTCTCGGTCAGGCCGGCCAAGTGCTGATGCAGCGCGACCGTGGCAACCAACATCGTGGCTGCCACGAGCAGCAGGTTGACCGCGAGGACTTGAGCTAGGAGCGAGCGCGACTTCATGTCATCTGCGACCCAGGAGCAAGCATCGGGCCATCCGGGCCCGGCCATGATGGGGTCTTCGCCCGATATCGACGCGCCCGGCGCCGGGCAACACCCCAGCGCCCATGACCTCCACAAGTGCCCGATCCGCGGGCGCGTTAAGTCGACTGCCGGGCTACCAGCGGGTAGCTATACTCTCTGAAGTATTGAATCCGTACTGCCTTTGAGGAGTTTCGACGATGCCGTCAGGAGCCGAGGTTCTCCGCCAGATCAAGAGCAGGATCGACGAGGTCGATCCCGCCGTCGTGCGTGAGCAGGTCTCAAACGGCGCGACGGTCATCGACGTCCGCGAGCCCGAGGAGTGGGCCGCGGGCCACATTCCCGGCGCGGTCCATGTGCCCAAGAGCTACCTGGAGTCCCGGATCGAGGGCGCCGTCCCCGACCGCTCCGGTCATGTGATCCTGTATTGCGCGTCGGGCAATCGGTCCGCATGGGCCACCCGGACGATGGTCGACGACCTCGGCTACGAGAACGTCGAGTCGATGACCGGGGGCTTCACCCTGTGGAAGGACCGCGGCTACGAGGTCGACGTCCCGCGCTCGCTGACCGCCGAGCAGCGCGAGCGCTACTCGCGCCACCTGCTGCTGCCGGAGGTCGGCGCCGACGGCCAGCAGAAGCTGCTCGATGCCAAGGTGCTGCTCCTGGGCGCGGGCGGCCTGGGCTCGCCTGCGGCGCTGTACCTCGCGGCCGCCGGCGTCGGGACGCTGGGCATCGTCGACAACGACGAGGTCGACCTGTCCAACCTGCAGCGCCAGGTGATCCACTCCTCGGAGCGGATCGGCGTCCCCAAGGTCGACTCCGCCGAGGAGACGATCAACGCGCTCAATCCCGACGTCAAGGTCGACAAGTACCCGGTCCGCCTTGGGCCCGACAACATCGTCGAGATCATCTCCGGCTACGACATCGTCGTCGACGGCCTCGACAACTTCCCCACTCGTTACCTGCTCAACGACGCTTCGGTGCGGCTCGGGATCCCCGTCGTGTCGGCCGCGATCCTCGGCTTCGAGGGCCAGCTATCGGTGTTCAAGCCGTTCGACGGTCCCTGCTACCGCTGCCTGTTCCCGGTGCCACCGCCGGCCGAGCTGGCCCCGTCGTGCGGAGCCAACGGCGTGCTGGGCGTGCTCCCGGGCACGATGGGCCTGCTGCAGGCGACCGAGGTGATCAAGCTGATCCTCGGCGAGGGCGACCCGCTGATCGGCCGGCTGCTGATGTACGACGCGCTGTCTGCCACCGTCAGCGAGGTGAAGGTCCGCCGCGATCCGGATTGCCCGATCTGCTCGCGCGATCCCGAGTCGATCTCCGACGAGGAGATGGGCGTGTTCCCGGACTACGAGGCGTTCTGCGCCGGCGCCCACTAGGCGCTGTCGCACGAGCCGCCACTAAGTGCTCCCCACCGTAAATACGGTCGTATTCGAGCCGCCCCGGGCGGCGCCTGGCTTCGTCCTCGGAGCTCGCTGTAGCGCTGCTACAACTTCGCTCCTGCGTCCTTGCCAGTCATCCGCCCGCGACGTCTCTCGGTACGACCCTATTCACGGCGGGAACCACTAAGGTACCCGCGCGATGGCGACGATCCGCATCCCCCCGGTACTGCGCCCGTCGGTGGGCGGCGAGAAGGAGCTCAGCGCCAACGGCGACTCCGTCGGGCAGATCCTGCGCTCCGTCGCCGACGAGTACCCCGACACCCAGTCGCAGCTGTTCTCCGCAGATGGCGAGCTCAACCGCTACGTCAACGTCTACCTCAACGACGAGGACGTCCGTGTGCTGGACGGGCTCGACACGAGCGTCGGCCAGAACGACACGCTGGTGATCCTGCCCGCGATGGCGGGCGGGGCGCTCTAAGAGCCCGCCTCAGAACCGTCTCCTAACACGGCCGCAACGAATCTCGCCGCGAACCGGGAAGACTGGGCTGGTGCCTGGCGTCCCTGGGGGAAGAGTGTTAATGATCGAAGGGAGCCGAATGCCTCGTGTACTCAAGGCCGTCCGCGCGAGGAGGGGCACGCGTTTCACCGCGGCGCTCGTCATCGCCGGGTTGGCTGTCGTGGCGGTTGCAGGACTCGCGGTGGCGAAGTCGTTCACGCTGAAGGTCTCCAAGGGGGTGCACGTCACCAACACCCCGACGAAGGCGTTCAGGGTCAAGGCGGTCAACGTGCACGAGGCGGTCGCCGTCGGTCCGTCCGGGTACGCCGTCTACACATTCCAGGGCGAGACCACGCACCACCTGATCTGCAAGAAGACCACTAGCGCCAGCACCAACTGCTGGGCTTTCTGGCCGCCGGTCTCGGTCAAGTCCGCCAAGGGACTCAGCGCGCAGACGGGCATCAAGGGCAAGCTCGGCACATTCAAGAACCACGGCCTGCGTCAGGTGACCCTGGGCGGCAAGCCGCTCTACTACTTCACGCCCGACATCATGGGCGGCAACAAGAAGCAGGCCACGGGCGACGAGCTCAAGACGTTCGGCTCAATCTGGCACATCGTCACGGTGGGGAAGTCCAAGTCCACGAACAACCCCCCGCAGACGCAAGGAGGACTTCCACCGGGCTACTAGACGCCGGCCCCGACCTCGGCGACAAGCCCATGTAGGCCTCCGTCAGCTACACCCCCCAGCTGACGGCCGGCCGTAATCGAGGACCGTGAGCTCCATGCGGAAAAGGAGCTCGCGGTCCTCGTGCTTGTGGCCCACTGTGCCTCGCTACACTTCGTAAAGCTATGGCCGAAGGCCTCCAGAACAAGCCCTGCGGGGGCCGGTATGGCGACATCGTCCAGGCAATCGGGCACACACCCCTGGTTGAGCTCAAGCGCCTCAACCCAAAGCCCGGAGTGAGGATCTGGGCCAAGCTCGAGTCCCGCAACCCCACCGGATCGGTCAAGGACCGGGTGGCGCGCGCGATGATCGAGGACGCCGAGGAGAAGGGCCTGATCAGCCCGGGCCAGACGATCCTCGAGCCGACCTCCGGGAACACCGGGATCTCGCTGGCGATGATCTGCGGCCGCAAGGGCTACAGGCTGAAGGTCGTGATGCCCGAGAACGTCACGCCCGAGCGCACTCAGCTGCTCGAGATGTACGGCGCCGAGATCGTTTACTCCGAGGGCGCCAAGGGATCCAACGGCGCGGTCGAGCTTGCGCTCTACATGGCCGAGAAGGACGCGTCGTACTACATGCCTTACCAATACGGCAACCAAGCCAACCCGATGGCGCACTACAACGGGACCGCGCTCGAGATCCTCGAGGAGCTGGACGAGGTTGCGGCGTTCGTGGCGGGACTGGGCACCGGGGGCACGCTGATGGGCAACGGACGCCGGCTCAAGGAGGAGCTCGGCGATCAGATCAAGATCGTTGCTGCCGAGCCGATGCAGGGCGAGCCGGTGCAGGGCCTGCGCTCGCTCGAAGACGGCTTCATCCCACCGATCATCGACCTTTCCGTGCTCGACCGGAAGATCTTCGTGACCAACACCGACGCGATCGTGTTCACGCGCAGGCTGCTCGACGAGGAGCGGCTGTTTGCGGGTGTGTCGTCTGGCGCGATCGCGCGCGTGGCGGTCCGGATCGCCAACGAGCTCGACGAGGGGAACGTTGTGTTCATCGTCGCCGACGACGGCTGGAAGTACCTCTCGTCCGGCATTTACACGCGCCCCGTCGACGAGATCGAGAATCTGGACTCCACCGTCTGGTGGTGAGCGAACCGGCGGAAGCCGATCCCGCGTCACGGAGGGGGCTGCTGAAGGCTGCCGTCGCGGGCGCCGCCGGCGGCGCGACGCTCCTGGTGGCGGCGTGCGGAGGGTCGCACAGCTCGAGCAGTCCGGCGAACACGACCACCACGAGCGAGCCGGTTCCAAACAGCCTCGACGCGGCGCTGCTCAACCATCTGCTCGACCTCGAGCACATGGGGATCGCGGCATACACGGCCGGCATTCCGCTGCTGTCCCCGGCCGGGCGCAAAGACGGCCAGCTGTTCCTCACCCAGGAGCTGTCCCATTCAGGGGAGATCGCGGGCCTCGTGAAACAGGCCGGTGGAAAGCCACACAAGGGCAGGGAGACATACGACTTCGGTCATCCGCGCACCGAGGAGGACGTTCTGAAGCTGCTTCACAGGATCGAACGCGCGCAGATCGGTGCGTACCTGGACGCCATCCCCAAGGTGTCGCTCGGATCGACTCGCGCGGCCCTGGCGGCGGTGCTCGCAAACGACGCCCAGCACATCGCCGTGCTGCGCCTGTCGCTGGGCCGCCGGCCGATACCGACGGCGCTCGTAACCGGTCACGAGTAGACATCGCCTCCAAGGACATGACCGGGCCTCGACAGCAGCCGACCAGACGTGAGCTCATGGCAGTCGCAGCCGCCGGCGCCGGGCTGTGGGCAATCGGCGCCTCGGCGCTCGAGGCCGGGGATGCCGAGGCCGCGGCACCGCAGACCGACGCCGAGCTGATTCGCGCGATCCTGTCGGTCGAGCTGCTGGTGGTGTTCTCCTATGACCAGGTGCTCAGCTCCGGCAAGCTCTCTGCGGACTCGGAGCACGTGATCCGTCAGCTGCTGGACCACGAGCACACGCATGTTGACGTGCTGTCCGCCGACCTCGAGGAGCTGGGCCAGGAGCCGCCGGACCCGCCTGCCAGCGTGGAGGCCGCCGATGCCGAGCTGAGCGTGCTGCACGGGTCCGCACGGCTCGGATCGCTGAACTCCGAGGAAGACTGCCTGCGGCTGCTCGAGCAGGTCGAGCAGCTCGCGCAGGGCGCGTACTACGTATCGATGTCGAAGTTCGCCGACGTCAAGCTGGCGCGCACGAGCGCTTCGATCCTCGGCTCCGAGGCTCAGCACTACACCGCGCTGGCGGGACTGCTGCACCCGGGCGACATCAACAAGGCCGTCCCCGGCGCGTTCGTCGAGGGCAGCGCGTAAGCACCGGTTGGTAGCCTCGCCGCGATGAAGCTCTCACGGGCCCTGTACGACGAGATGGTCAGCCATGCTCGTGCCGAGGCGCCCAACGAGTGCTGCGGGATGGTCGCTTCCACCGATGGAGTGGCGCACAAGGTCTATCCGGCCGTCAACGCCGCGGCCAGCCCGCTGCGCTACGAGATCGACGGGGCCGAGCAGTACCGCATCCAGATGGACATCGACGACGCCGGCCACGACCTCGGCGCGATCTACCACTCGCACACCCGCAGCAAGCCGTATCCGTCGCAGACCGACATCAACCTCGCCTTCTATCCGGAGGCGCTGTACGTGATCGTCGGTCTGGCCGCCGAGGAGCCGGAGGTCCGCGCGTTCCACATCCGCGACGGACAGGTGACCGAGGCAGAGCTGGAAGTGCAGTGATGACCAAGCGAGTGACCGGTGACGCTTCCAGCGCGACCCCGCTGGTGTGCCCCGCGTGCGGCTCAGCGTTTGGAGAGCAAGAGCGCTTCTGCCCCGATTGCAAGCTGCCGCTGACGCTCGAGCCCCCGCCCGAGGGCCAGGGGCCGGTAAGCGATCGGCACGCGTGGGCGCGCAAGATCAAGCCGCAGCTCGCTGAGGGCTCCCTTGTCCGCGTCGCCGGCGCACGCAACCAGGCGGAGGCCGAATTCATCCAGGGGATGCTGCTGGAAGAGGGTGTGCCCAGCCTGCTGCGGCGCAGCGCCGGGTTCGACGTCCCCGACTTCCTCGCGGCGGGGCCGCGGGACATCATGGTCCCCGAGTCGGGGGTCGACACGGCGCACCAAGTGCTGCTGGAGGCCGAGCTGATCTCGCCCGACTCCAGCCGCCCGGCTGTGGTGACGCCGGGGCGGCTGCTGGTCGGGCTGCTGATCGCGCTCGCGGTGGGAGCGGCGATCGTGTGGGCGCTGGCTAAGCTGGTCGGCTAGCGCCCGTCGGGTTTCGTCAGGCCATCACCATCTGGCGGTCGGAGGCGATCGAGGCGATCTCCTCGGACGCGCGCTCGAACTCCTCGTCGGAGAGCACTGGCGTGCCCTCGAACGGCAGTTCGCGCGTCAGCTCGAGCCACGAGCGACAGCCGTGGTACTCGTCGCGCACCTTGACGGTCACCGGCCGCGGAATCCGATAGGTCCGCAGCAGGATCACGTGAAGCGGGTGGCGGCGCTTCCACGCCAGGCGCTTCTCGGCGTAGTCGGTCGTCCACACATAGAACGGCGAAAGCGCGTCGACCGCGCGCCGGTCAGTGATCGTGAAATGGCCCGCAACCTCCGCCCAGGCGCGGATTCGCACCCGGTCGGGCTGCGCAATCTCGCCGAGGCGATGCAGCGCGTGCGGATGGGGCTCGCCGTCCGTCCAGACGCCCTCCTCCAAGGCGCGGGACAACTCGGGCTGGTGCGACTCTCGGACCAGATCGGGGCGCTGATGGTCGAAAGTCGGGTACAGGAAGAAACGGTCGTACTCGAGGCTGAAGTGCCTCTCGGGCTCGCGAATGCCGCCCTTGCGCAGGGTCACGAGCTGCTCGCCTTCGGCGAGGGCCCGCACAGTCACGGCCCATTCTTTAAAAGCAATCGGCATATATATGGGGTGGGGGAACGAAGAGATTTACGGGGCAATCGAAATCCTGCGCGCGCACACCGAAGTGGAATCGCAGCAACAGGAGCATCGATTGTACGCGAGCTTTTCGAAATCCTCAAATGTTGCTGCAAAATCACGGTTTTTCCGCGAAAGCGGGGTTTCCATAACCCCCGCCTCCGGGGGTTTCGATGCGGAGTCTTTGTCCGCTTTGCAACTTGCCGATCGCCTTCGCCGGCAGTTCCTCGCCGTCGAGCAGGTTGCGCCCGGTGGCGCCGTCGTCGCCGCCGTCAGCGCCGGAAGGCGGATGGCGCCTGCGCTCGGTGATCAGCGAGTAGCTCAGCGGAGCCAGCGCCTCGAGCTCCCGGATCACGCCGTCGCCGCCTCGGAAGCGGCCGTCGCCGCCCGAGCCGCGCCGTAGCGAGTACTCGATCATCCGCAGCGGGAACTCGAGCTCGAGCGCCTCAACGGGGGTGTTGAGGGTGTTGCTCATTGCCACGTGGACCCCGCTGGGCCCATCGGCATCGGGGCAGGCGCCCTGCCCGCCGCCGATCGTCTCGTAGTACACGACGTCCTCCGATCCGATCGTGACGTTGTTCATGGTCCCCTGCCCGAGCGCGCGGCCGAACGCTTTGAGGACGACGTCGGCGACCCGTGACGAGGTTTCGACGTTCCCGCCGACCACGGCCGCCGGGGAGCGGGCGTTCAGCAGGCACCCCTCGGGAGCGACCACGTTCACCGGCCGGTAGGCGCCGGCGCTCGGCGGGATGTCGGGGTCGGTCAGCACGCGGATCGCGAAGTAGCAGGCCGACCGGGTCACGGCCATGGGGCAGTTGAGGTTCCCCTCGTGCTGCTCGGTGGTCCCTGTGAAGTCAAGCGTCAGCTCGTCGCCGTCGACGGTTGCCTTGAGCACGATCTCGAGGTCGCCCTCGCGTGCCTCGAGCACGTCGCGTGCGGTGCGGGTGCCGTCCTCGAGCTCCTCCAAGCACGCCCTGGTGCGGCGCTCGGCGTAGTCGAGCACCTCCTCGAACGCCTCGGCGAGGTGATCTGCGCCGACGCGCTCGTGCAGCTCCGCCAGCCGGCGAGCGGCGACGCGGCCCGCTGCGAGCTGCGCGCGCAGGTCGGCGCGCCGCTGCTCGGGCTGGCGCATCTGCCCGCTGAGCTCGGAGATCGCGTGCTCGTCGAGCACCCGCGGCTCGATCACGACGCCCTCGTCGGCGAGCGTGACGCTGTCGGCGGGCATCGAGCCAGGCGTGGGCCCACCGACGTCGGCGTGATGGGCGCGGTTGGCGGCGAATGCGATCAGCTCGTCGCCCGCGTAGATCGGCGTGATCACCGTGATGTCGGGGAGGTGAGTGCCGCCTCGGTAGGGGTCGTTGAGGATCCAGGCGCGGCCCTCGGCGTGGTCCTCGTCGAGCACGGCGGCGACCGCGGCCGGCATCGCCCCGAGGTGGACCGGGATGTGCTCTGCCTGCATCACCATCTCCCCCCGCGGGTTGAACAGCGCGGTGGATGCGTCGCGGCGCTCCTTGATGTTGGCCGAGTGCGCCGAGCGGATCAGGACCGCACCCATCTCCTCACAGATCGCGCGTAGCGCGCCCGAGACCACCTGGAGCTCGACGGGATCGATCATGTTCTGTGGAGGTGGATCGTGCCTGTGTCGTCGACCTCTCCCGACCACTCGGCGGGCACGATCAGAGTCGACTCGGGCAGGTCGATCGCGGCCGGGCCGTTGATCTCCGTGCCCGGCGCCGGGGCGCCGCGCAGGACCTCGAGCTCGACCTGCTGTCCGCCGATCGTCGCTTCCCGGGTGCCTCGGTCGACTTCGGCGTCGTCACCGCCGGGGGCGAGCGTGACGTCCGCGCCGGGGATGGTCGCGGTCACGCGGATCGTGACGAGCTCGAGCGTCTGCTCCGAGTCGCTGTAGCCGTACCGATCCTGGTGCTGGGCCTCGAACGCTTCGCGGAGCTGCTGGGGCTCGGGCTCGGTGGACGCCGAGACGGCCAGCTCGAACGCCTGTCCCCGGTAGCGCAGCTCGTAGGTGGCGCTGAGCTCGGCCTGGCCCTCGCCGAGGGCACTTCGCGCCCGCTCTGAAAGCTCGGCCACGGCGATCGCGACCGCCTCGGTGGTCAGGTCGTCGCCGGCGAGCAGCACGCTTCGCTGGACGTCGCGGCGGCGGGCGGATACGACCAGCCCGACGGCAGCAAGCACTCCTGATGCCCGCGGGCACACGATCGTCTCGATTCCCAGCTCGTCGGCGATCTGCGTGGCGTGCAAAGGCCCGGCGCCCCCGAACGGCAGCAGCGCAAACCGCCGCGGATCGATGCCCCGCTGGACCGTCACCACCCGCAGCGCCCTGATCATTTCCGCGCCGGCGACTCGCCGGATCCCCTCCGCGCAGTCGAGCAGGTCGAGCCCGAGCTCGCCGGCTAGCGCACCGACTGCGTCACGGGCCGCGTCGAGGTCGAGCTCGACGCCGCCGGCCAGCGGGGCGTCGGATGCGAGCAGGCCGAGCACGAGGTTTGCGTCGGTGACCGTGGGCTCGGTGCCGCCGCGCCCGTAGCAGGCGGGTCCCGGGTCGGCGCCGGCCGAGCGCGGCCCGACGCGTAGCGCGCCGCCGGGGTCGCGCCAGGCGATCGAGCCGCCGCCCGCTCCGACGGTGTGGATCGCAAGCATCGGCAGCGCCAGCGGGCGGTCGGCGATCTCGCCCGACCCCCGTTCCTGCACGGCGCCGTCCTCGATCACGCAGACGTCGCACGAAGTCCCGCCCATGTCAAAGCACAGCGCGTCGGGGGTCCCCGCCGCCCGGGCCACGAACGCCGCGCCGGCGGCGCCCCCGGCCGGGCCCGACAGCACGGTCCAGGCCGCGTGCCCGGCGGCTGCCTCGAGGTCGATCAGGCCGCCGTTGGACTGCATGATCGCGGGCTCGGGCAGCCCGGCTTCGCGAGCGCTGTCGACCAGGCGACGGAGGTAGCCGGCGAGCAGCGGCGACAGCGCCGCGTCGATCTCTGTCGTGGCCGCGCGCTCGTACTCGCGAAAGGTGCCGACCACCTCGTGCGACAGCGACACGTGCGCGTCGGGCAGCGCTTTGGACAGCGCCTCCCCGAGCAGGCGCTCGTGCTCCGGGTGTCGGTAGGAGTGCAACAGCACCACGGCGATCGCCTCGGGATCGCAGCCGGCGACACGCTCGGCGAGCTCGGCGGCGGCGTGTTCGCCGAGCTCTCGCAGAGGCCCGTCCGGACCCATCCGCTCCGGCGCGCCGAATCGCAGCTCGTCGCCGACGAGCG
>DASSGR010000203.1:0-6290 GCA_035693425.1 Solirubrobacteraceae bacterium | reverse complement strand
CGTCAGCCCGCGCTCGGCACCCGCCCGAGATCGCCCCGGCTGCCGGCTTAACCTGGCGGTATGCCGGTGCTCGTGCCCCAGGCCATCGACTTCCCAGGCTGGTATGTGAAGGCGACTCTCGCTCTGCAGGATCGACGTTGCCCGCAGCCTTGATTTGACTGGCATCGGCGCGCGTCAGCCTGCGGTTGTCGTGGGCGGTGGTTTGCGGTAGGAGGCCAGTAGATCAGGCGGTACTTCCTTCGAGGTCGGTGCCGCGGAGGCGCAGTTACCGCTTCGGTGTCGTCACCATCCGGTATTTGCCCGCACGGTCGATCTTGAAGAGGAACCATTTCGCTGCGATCAAGTCACCGTGGGCGTCGAATCTGACGGGTAGCCCGAAAATCGACGTCGCCTCCTTCGTGGCTTTAATAGCGGTCAGTACGTTCCCGCGGCTCGGCGTTTCGCCGCTCCTGCAAACCGATGCGATCGCATCGTCGACCACGTGCGTCGCCGCGTACACCGGCGGGCCAAACGTGCCGAAATTAGGGAACTTCCTTGCGGCGGCGGCCGCGATTTGCCTGTCTGCTGGGATCGCCCTGATGTCGGGACCGAACGCCGAGACGTATGAGCCCGGGATCGTGAAGGCTGATGACTGTATCCCGTCGGTTCCGAACAGCACCGCTTTACGGTGGGCGCGCGCCAGTTGCCGTCCGAACTGCTCGGCATTCGCCGCGACTTGCCACGGCAGTAGCACGACGCCGATGGGAGGCATCACCTTGCGCACCAGCCTCGCGAAGTTTGTCTGCCGCTGGCTGACCGACTCGTGGTCGACGGCGATTCCCGCTCTCTTGAATGCCGGGATCATCGCCGACACTAGACGCGTTGAGTAGACCTCCTCGTCGTCAATGATCATCACGGCCTTGGGCTTCAGACGGTTGATGACGTAGTGAGCGTCCTGGAAGCCTTCGAGGTTGTCGCGAGCGACCATCCGGAAGAACGTCGGGTACTTACCCGAGGTCGTCAGCGCTGTGTTTGTCGCCGACCCGGTGATGAAGGCCAGCCCGGCGCGGCCGAACAGAGGTCCGACGGCCTTTACCTCCGGGCTCGCGGCTGGTCCGACAACTCCGACGATCCGCGGGTTTGAGATGATCTGCTGCGTCACCGTGGCCGCCTGAGTCACGTCCAGCTGTGTGTCGCCCTCCACGAGTGAGATGTCAGTGCCGTTCGCCGCGTTGTCGTTTTGCACCGCCAGCTTCGCGAACGCGAGCTGCTCGCGACCAATGTCCGCGACAGGTCCGCTAAGCGGAGCCTCGATCCCGATGGCGTCAACACAGCCGGCAGCTGCGTGGGAGCTGACGCCAGCGAGCGCGACACCTAACACCAGTGCCGACGTCAGTGCGACCAGAAAAACAGGGCCCTTGGTCGATCCCACCGCACACCCGCGGCAAGCCTAAACCGCCGCACCGTGGCGGGTCAATCTGGGCACGGGACGTGCACCCAACGGAGCACTCTTCATCGAGCTGCTGCCCAACGGTGGATCCGGGACTCGCATCAAGTGACGGACGCGCAGGCTGCCGAGGCCATCGGGATCGAGTGCACGCCGGTGCGGGCCCCGATCTCGGCGAGACGGGCGCCACGGCGCTGCCCGGTTTCCCGTCCCGCTGCGGCGCCGTGGCTTTCGAGTCCTCGTCAGACGCGCCGGGTCGTTCTGTATTCGTAGGATGCATAGCTGTGGCAGCGCTACTACCAGTCGTTCGGCGAGCTCGCCGCTCCGGATGACACCCGCCGACCCATCACCCGCGCGGGCGTAATGGGCGACCACCTCATCGTCCTTCACTCTTCGGTGCGGGCCTGCGCGGGCTACAGTCGCCACGAAGCTCCCTCGATTCTGTTGGACGGCTCATCGCTGGCGCGCGACACCGAGCACGGTCGCGCAGTCACCGCGCAGCTGACGCGCCGCCACGGAACGCTTGAGGAGGCGATCGACGCTGCCGTCTTCGCGCTCGGCGCCGCCGGGTTGTCCAAGGGCATCCGGCGTCAGGCGCGCGCCGCGTGCGAGGACTACTTCTACAGCCGGCTTGACCTGGGGCCGAGCCACGAGTTGGGCGGACGGGGAGAGATCGTCGAAACACTCGAGCTGATGCCCGAGCCGATGTACCGGGCACTGGAGGACGTCGTCGGCCTCGTCGTGGACGGCGACTACGAGGAGCTCCGCGTCGTGTCTGGCGATCGGCTAAATGTCGACGACCTGCGCCGTCGCGTCGAGGACGACTGCCCCGAGTCGCTGGTGCTGCCGCCGCGCGAGACCTACCAGGTCGAGGCGATCGCCAAGTCCGACGATCCCGACCAGCCGTGCTGGGCCTACTTCCTCGAGCTGTGGACCGACACCGGCCCGGCGCGCCTGCACATCGAGGGCGAGCTCGAGGAGTCCGGCGAGCGGTTCACGGCGAGGCTGAACGACATCCTGCCCTGATCCGCCGCCTTCCCGCGCCACCGGCGGCTGCGGGCCTGTTAACGCGGAAAGCCCACCCGTAGGTGGACTCTCGGCCATCAGAAGATCAGGCGGCTTTCGCGGGAAGGGGACGTTGTGAAGGTCTCGCCCTCTGGTTGCCCTCGCTATCTGACCCTGCCAGCGTAGCGCACCCTCCGAGCATCGCCTCTGGCGCGACACCCAACATGGCCGCGTCACCGCTCGCGCACCAGCTGGCCAGGACCGGTCAATCATCCCCCCGTGCCGCAACGCTTCGGGTGGCGGCACCGAGCCGCGGAGGGACTGTCGGTCACCCGCGTAGGGAACGATCCATCGCGCGGGCGACTTGCTCGCGTGAGCGGGCTTTCACGGCGCAACTCAATGCAAGGCGCCAACGGTCGGGCGTTGCTGCTGAGCACCGCAACCCTAGGTCTGTGAGGACCGAGGTTTGATCTACGTGAACAGCAATCTGTTCGGCGCGCCGCTGGGCGGCGATGTGTTGGGCGTGGGCCAACTGCGTCCGCCCACCGTCGCTGGCGAGTGCGATGAGATCCTCGGCGACCAACGGTACCGCGCGTCGCGCACACTTCTCCCACGGCGCGTCGGCCGCCGAGTCGACGACAACTTGACGGACGACGCGCCAACCAGCGTGATGCGAGTCGCAACGCGCAACGAGAAATCGCGCGAGCGCGTCGGCCACTCCATGGGCTCCGGGCTCGGATGCGTGGACGTCGAGATGCCGTAGCGCGGCACCGATGTGCCTGCCGTCATCTACCGCCCTTGCCAGTTCCCTCGCGGTCCGCCGCGGTTTTTGTCGTCCAACGTCGATTCCTTCACCGTACCGGGCCGGAGCGCGTGGTCGGGCCGCTTGCCCATTCCGCGCGTTCGCGAGGCTCGCGTCGCCAAGCAGGACGCGGTGCTCATCGACGACCCGAGCGCAAGCCGCCCGGCTCTCGGTAAGCTCGGGTGATGGAGACCACCGCGATAGGTGACCTCGTGAGCGTCGCCGGCGCTGGGGCCCCTCGCGACGGGATCGTGTACGACACGCCTAGCCCTTCAAAGGTCGTAGTGGCGGTGGTAGACCCGCGTCGCGGCCCGGGGTTTCGCACAGTCCACCCGAAGACGCTGACCGAGCGCGAGAAGGAGGGTTCGCACGACCCAGCGTTACGGTCGCTCATCCGTCGGACGCCGCCCCCGGGCCACGGTGCAGCCCTCGGTGGCGGCACAGGCCGGAAAGGTCGGGCTGGCTTCACTCGCGGCGCTACGCACCGTCCGACCGGCAGATAAACACCGCCACTCGTCGATCGTGGCGCATCCCGTCGACGTGCTCGGACTCGGTCGACGGCGTCCGGGAGGCGATGGTGCGCGCTTTCCCGGCTGGGACCGCTGGAGTCAAGACGACACATATCGGTCGCAGACGTGACCCGCAAAGCACGAACGGGCCGTGTCGACGATGATTGTCCACGTGCCCGAGAAACCGACGGCCCGAAGCGTCAAGATCTCAGCCGACGAGCGCACCGGCTGGTCATCGGAGCGCCCGCGTGCAAATGGCGCCCCGCCCCGGCCGGTCGACGTGTCAGTCCGGTGCCGCGTCCTCGCTCCCTCGCATCGGCTGCGCTACTCGCCCGGGAGCCTTCTCGTCATCGTCGGCGCCGGGGCGTCGGAGCCCGCACGGTTCGCTGAGCGAGTCGTCGAGGAGCGCGGGGCGACGCTCGCACCCAGTCGGGTCCGAGCACTGTTAGCCGGTCGGGTCGCGGAAAGCGAGATCGAAGAACGCGCCAACCAACTGCTCGCCGGCGCCGTTCTCAAGCGGCTGCGGTCTGAGCAGTGTGTCGTTCTGCCGCTCGAGGGTTTCGACGCTTCAGAGCGCGAACGGTACGTGCGCCTCGCGCATGACCTCCGGCGCCCGCGACACCTGATCCTGCTGGACGCTCCGCGCGACCAAGTACTCGACAACGAGCGACCGGCACTCGACGAACTCCGGCGGTCGCTCGACGCCGGCGAACTCGGACGCGAGGGCTTCCAGACCGCACTTCGTCTCGGCGGCCACGCGCTCGCCGAGCTCAAACGAATCGTCTTTCAGCCCGCGCCACGCGACGACTGATCTTCGCCGATTGCAAGGCGCGGGCGACGGGGAGATAGTCACGCGGGCGCGGTCGATCCCGGTGCGCTGGGACGGCAGCGTCGACGACCTGCCGGTAGGGATCGACGGTGCGATCGCCCGCGGCTTCGACGAGGGAGGAGCGAACGTCCTGTGCGCGCTGGTGATCGTGGTGCCCCGCGACATCCAGGGCCGCGGCCTCAGCGCAGCTGCCGTGACGGCGATGGGCGAGATCGCGCGCGTCACCGGCTCGGCGAATTGATCGCGCCGGTTCGCCCGAGCTGGAAGGACCGGTATCCGCTCGTCCCGATCGAGCGATACGCCCACTGGCGGCGCACGGACGGCCTACTGTTCGACCCGTGGATGCGCGTCCACGAGCCGCTTGGCGCGAGGGCGCTCAAGCCTGAGCCGCGATCCCTTCACATCACCGGCAGCGTCGCCGAGTGGGAGCATTGGACGGGGATGTCGTTCCCGGAGAGCGGCGACTACTGGTTCCCGGGCGGTCTCGCGACGGTCGCGATCGATCGCGACGCAGGCACCGGCGCCTACTGGGAACCGAACGTGTGGATGAAGCACACGCTCTGAATGGTGCCGGCGAAGCGCTCGGTGACACCTGCGCCAGCACGGATGCGAAATCACCTTGTTGCGGTGATGACGTCTCACCGGAACTTCGGCGAATGTTCGTCGGGTGATACGACCCCCCACGACACGTGGCCCGGGCCGACCGCCGGGCGAAGCTCTACCTGGAGGCGCACATGCCCGAGTCTGTTGACCCCTCGTCACCTCGTGCTGATCGGGGCCGGACCCGGCGTCGGCGCCAGCGTCGTTCGTCGCTTTGGCCGCGAAGGCTTCCGCAGCACGCTCATCTCCGGCGCCGGAACGCTCGCGCAACTCGCCCCTGAGCTGCGTAACGGCGGCTTGAGATTGATGCGGTGGGCGCAGACATCGAAGATCTGGACGGCTACCGTGCGACGCTGGAGCGGATCTTCCGCGCCCCAGGCGCCCCCGGCGTCGCCGTGTACAACGCTGCCCTGCCTGATCCGGGCGAGATCCTCGACACGACGGTCGGACGGCTGCGGACCGCATATGACGTCGATGTCCTCGGCGCAGTCGTCGCGGCACAGGTCGCCGCACCCGTCCTGCGGACCGCCCGCACCGGCACGCTGCTGTTCACCAGCGGCGGCTTCGCTGATCATCCGGTACCCGGACTAGCGAGCCTGTCGATGGGGAAGGTGGCGTTGCGCTCGGCGGCGACCCTGATCGCCGCCGGCGTCCGGGAGGACGGCGTCCATGCCGCAACCATCACGATCGCCGGCTCGGTCGTGCCCGGGACTGCGTTCGATCCGGACAACATCGCGGAACTCTTTTGGACTGCCCACACCGACCCGCCCGACGCCTGGCAGACCGAGTATCGATTCACAGGCGGTCAACGGGTCCGCGCCACGACACGCAGGGACGAGCGGTGATCCGGACCCCGCGGTTCAATCGCTTGCCGTGACGTAGTGCACTTCGGGCGTGGCGTGGTCGTCAGTGAGGAAGGTCAACAGCTGCGCGGTGAGGTAAGCGGGGTCTTCCTCAGCGACCCAATGTCCGGTGGGTGCGATGTGCCCAGTGACGTCTGTGGCGTATCTGACGACCTGGTCGTGGACCATCTGTCCCAGCGTGCCCTCGGCACCGATCGCCAGTACGGGAATCGTCAGCGGCCTGTCGCGGTGGTGGATTGTCTCGGCGACGTCGGCA
>DASSGR010000202.1:0-11272 GCA_035693425.1 Solirubrobacteraceae bacterium | reverse complement strand
ATCGGGAGCAACCCCGCGCTGCTCGGGCCAGTCCGCGCGACGGTCGCCGAGCTGGTGCCGCTGACCGCCAGGATCGAGATCAGCCGGCTGGGCGATCAGGCCGCGCTGCACGGCGCGATCGCAGTCGCGCTTCGGGAGGCGCACGCGCTGCTGTTCACGCGCGCAACGCGCTGAGCAGCGCGACCCCGATGATCACGCTGCTGACGCCTGCCAGCTGCACCCGGTTTAGGCGCTCTCGGAACAGGAAGTAGGCGGCGACCGCAGCGATCGTCGCAAACTGCGAGGAGAGGACCGCGGTGACCGCGATGCCGTGCCGGGCGCCGGCGGTGTAGGAGTAGAAGCCGAGCACCTCGCAGATCCCGGCGCCGACGATCAGCGGGAGCGCGCGGCGGACCACCCGCAGGCGCCCCGCGAGCACGAGCGGGATTGCCAGGGCAACCGTCCCAATCACCCTCGCCGACAGCACCACCCACGACGACGGCAGCGTTGTTCCGGCTCTGCCGGTCGCATACAGGCTCGATCCAAAGATCAGCGCAGCCGCGATCGCCAGCGCCACCGACGCAGGCTGGCTGCGCATCAGGCGACGCTCCGTCTGCACCGACTCCGGCACCGCCGACAGGCACACGCCGATCGCGATGATCGCCAGCGCCAGGCCGACGCCGGGCTCCAGGCTCTCCCCTGCCAGCAGGGCAATCGTCGCGGTGATCGCACCCTCGGTCGACACCAGCGGTGCGACCAGGGCGACCTGCCCGATCCGCAGGGCGTGGTAGGCGAGCACCAGCCCTCCGACGTTGCCGGCGCCCGAGATCACAAGCCACGTCAGCGACTCAGCGTCGAAGCGCGGCACGCCGCCGGCGGCGGCGATCGGCGCCGTGATCACGAGCCCGACGACCATGATCAGCGCGACCACCGCCATCGGTTCCATCATCCGGCTCGAGCGAGACGAGCAGAGCGTCGAGATGGACCAGGCGACGGCCGCACCCAGCCCCCCGAGGACGGCGAGCATCTAGCTCTCGAGCCGTTCGCCGGTCGCGGGGTCGAACAGGTGGAGCTTGGTGCTGTCGAGCCACAGCTCCCCTTCCTTGCCCTCGCCCAGCCGGCTCGATGCGTCCACCCGCGCGATCACATCCAACGACGTGGGGGTGATGTCGTCACCGGACTCGATCGCCATCGCCTTGAGCTCGCGCAGCAACGACTCGTCGAGCTCGTGGCTGCCGTTCTGCTCGCCGGTCGAGAGGTGCGCGTAGCGGTCCGAGCCGGTCGACTCGAGCACGTCGATCAGGGCCTTGATCCTGATCCCGTGGCCGCGGTCGCCGACGAGGGCGGCGTCCTCGAAGTCCTCGGGGCGGATCCCGACCAGCACCCGGCCGTCGCCCTGGGTGACGCGTTCGCCGGCGTTGCGAACGTCATCGAGCGGGATCGTCGCCAGCGCGAACTTCAGCGACCCGTTCGCGATCTCGCCCGGCAGGAAGTTCATCGCCGGCGCGCCGATGAAGCCAGCGACGAACACGTTGCGGGGGTGGTTGTAGAGCTCGTCGGGGGTGCCCACCTGCTGCAGTGTGCCCTCGCGCATCACCGCCAGCCGGTCGCCGAGCGTCATCGCTTCGGTCTGGTCGTGGGTCACGTACACGGTCGTGGTCCGCAGCCGCCGCTGGATGCGAAGGATCTCCGCGCGGGTCTGGATCCGCAGCTTCGCATCGAGGTTGGACAGCGGCTCGTCCATCAGGAATGCGGTCGGGTCGCGGACGATCGCGCGTCCCATCGCCACGCGCTGGCGCTGACCGCCGGAGAGGTTGGCGGGCTTGCGCTCGAGCTGGTCGGAGATCCCGAGCAGTTCGGCGGTCTCCCGCACCTTGCGATCAATCTCCTCGGACGCGACGCCCTGGCGGCGCAGCGCAAACCCCATGTTCCTGGCCACCGTCATGTGCGGGTACAGCGCGTAGTTCTGGAACACCATCGCCATGTCCCGCTTGCGCGGTGTCATGTCGTTGACGACGTCGCCGTCGACGAGGACCTCGCCGTCGGTGATCGCCTCGAGCCCGGCGATCATCCGCAGCAACGTGGTCTTGCCGCAGCCAGACGGACCAACCAGGATCATGAACTGGCCGTCGGCGATTTCGAGGTCGACGCCACGCACCGCAAGTGTGCCGTCGCGGTAGCGCTTGGTGACCGCTTTGAGGGTGATCGAGGCCATGGGCTACTGGTTCGCTGCCGAGCGCATGCTGACGACATTCTTTCGCGCATCGGACCCGGCGCCCTGTGTTAACAGCTGGGCCCGCGCGGCCTGCAGCGCGACCGCGATCGCTCCCTGAAGCGCCGCGCGGTCGCCGAGCAGGCTGGTCTCGATCCGCGCGGTGATCGGCACGAGCGCTGCGGCCGCTCCCCGCACCGGACGCAACAGCAGGGGGCTTGCGCCGATCCCGCCGCCGAGCACGACGAGCTCGGGGTCGAGGATCGCGCAGACCGTTGCGATCGCGGCACCGAGCAGCGACGCGACGTGGTCGACGACCGCGCGCGCGACCGTGTCGCCCGAGCCGGCCAGCTCGAACACCTCGTGCGCGGTCGAGGCATCACCGTCGGAATCGCGCCTGCGGGACGTGAACGCAGCCAGGATCCCCGAGGCCGCGACCTCGTCCTCGAGGCCGCCGTGAAGGCGGTGGCGGGGGTCGAACGGGTCGCCGACGAGCGGCAGGTAGCCGATCTCGCCGGCGGCGCCGTGGGCGCCCCGCACGAGCTCGTCGTCGATGATCACGCCCATCCCGATTCCCGCGCCGATCGCGATGTACACCAGGGTCGAGATCCCGCGGGCGAGCCCGAACCACTTCTCCCCGACGGCCGCGAGGTTGACGTTGTTCTCGACCAGTACCGGGAGATCGAAGCGCCCGCGGAGCACCGCGAGTGGGTCAAACCCGCCTTCGGGCGTGACGTTGTAGGCAAGCGACGTGACGCGACCGCTGCTGCGATCGATTACCCCGGGGGTCGACATCCCGAGCGCCAGCGGACGGCCGTGCGAGGCGCCGGCCTGATCGATCACGTCGCTGATCATCTCGAGTATCTGCACGCCGACGGCGCGGCTGCCGTCCTTGGTGGTGGGGCGCTTGAGGTCGCAGATCGGCTCGCCGAACAGATCGGCGGCGGCCACGCGGACGTTGGTGCCGCCGATATCGGCGCCGAGCACGAAGCCCGCGCGCTTGGAGACCACGTAGGCGACCGGCTTGCGCCCCCGCTGGCCCGGACGGGTGCCTGCGGCCCGCACCAGGCCGGCGTGCTCGAGCCGCGACACCGCGGCCGAGACCGTCGGCTTGGAGACGCTGATGGCCGTCGCGATCTCCGGGCGGGTGATCGGCCCCTCCCTGAAGATCGTCTCCAGCACGGCTTGCTCGCCGAGCTCGCGGAGCATCCCCAGGCGCGAGTCCGAGGCCTCCCGATCCCGCCTGCCCGACCCCGGCCGATGACTGCCATCTGGCACCGTGGTTAGATTCCTTTACGAATGTGTTTGCATGCTTGACGGTCAAGAATAGGGACTGTATGTTCATTCGGGCAAGCTTCTTACAAAAGTTGCGCACGCCTGCCCGTCGTCGAGGAGGAGAGCATGGGGTTGGACCAGTCGCACACTCAGGACCGGAGCTACACCCGCCGGAGGTTCATCTCCGCCGGCGTCAGCGGTAGCGCCGCGCTGTATCTCGCGGCCTGCGGCGGCTCCAGCTCAAGTAGCTCCAGCTCGGCCGCCGCCACCACCAGCGGCAACGTCACGCTCAACAACCTCTTCCAGCAGCAGGCCGGCTACAGCGCCCAAGACCTGGCCGGGATGACCGCCGCGTTCGAGAAGGCCCACCCGAACATCAAGGTCAACAACACGCTGGTGACCTACGACGCGCTGCACGACAAGATCGTCTCCGCCGCGCCCGCGGGCACGTACGACGTCGTGCTCGGTGACGTGATCTGGCCGGCGGAGTTCGGCTCCAAGGGGATCGTCAAAGACATCTCCAGCCTGGTCGCCACCCAGCCGACGAGCCAGATTTTCCCGGGCGCGCTGGTCATGGCCCGCTACAACGGCAAGTACTACGGAATGCCGTGGATCCTGGACACGAAGTACATGTTCGCCAACGGGACGATGCTCAAGAAGGCCGGCGTCTCGCCGTCGTCGCTGAAGACCTGGGACGGAGTCGTCTCGGCGCTCAAGCAGATCAAGGCCAAGGGCATCGTCAAGTACCCGTGGCTGGGCAGCTGGTCGCAGGCCGAAGCTGTCGTGTGCGACTACGCGCAACTGCTCGGTGCGTTCGGCGGTAAGTTCCTGGACGCCTCCGGCAAGCCCGCGTTCCAGACCGGCGGGGGGCTGCAGGCACTCCAGTTCATGAAGATGCTGCTCGACCAGGGCCTCGCCGACCCCGCGTCGACGAGCTCGCTGGAAGCAGACGTGCTCAAGGCGTTCGCCCAGGGCCGGATCGCGATGAACCTCAACTGGACCTTCCAGCTGGCCGGAGCGCTCGATCCCACTCAGAGCACCGTGTCCAAGGACAACATCCTGATCCTGCACACACCCCAGGGCATCGCAGGCACTACAGCGCCGGGCTGCAATGGCGGGCAGCCGGTGATGATCGCCTCAGGCTCCAAGCACCCCAACGAGGCGTGGACGTACATCCAGTTCATCACCAGCCAGACGACGCAGAACAACTACGTCAAGGACTCGTTGCCGATCTGGTCCTCGTCCTACAAGGATCCGAACGTGATCAAGAACGCCGGAGCGCAGCTCGTCGATGTCGCCAAGACGCAGCTGCCGAACATGATCCTGCGCCCGCAGGTGACCAACTACAACTCCTCGTCGCAGGCGCTCCAGGTGCAGATCCAGGACGCGCTACTGGGGAAGAAGACGCCGCAGGCCGCGCTCAACGACGCGGCGGCACAGTTCACTTCGGGCGCACCACCCGCGTGATCCGCGACCGGCGCTGATGGCGGCCGGCACGCCCGCAGAGACGACCGGGCTTCCCCCCAACGCCCGCGGGACGAGCTGGCGCGCGCGCACGCGCGAGGGCCGCTTCGCTCTGGCTCTGCTGGCACCGAGCGTCATCGTCGTGTTCGGGATCGTGATCTATCCGATCCTGAGGACGCTGTACACATCGCTGTACTCGGTGAACACGCCGTTCCCGGGTCACTTCCCATGGGTCGGCCTGCGCAACTACACGTTCGCGCTGTCGCACTCGGAGTTCTGGTCGGCGGTAGAGCGCACGGCCTACTTCACGGTCGTGTCGACGGGGCTCGAGCTCGTGTTCGGGATGGGAATCGCGTTGTTGCTGATCGCGCCGCTTCGGGCCCGGTGGCTGTTTCGCACGATTGTGGTGCTGCCATGGGCGCTGCCCACGATCGTCAACGGCGCGATGTGGCGCTACTTCTTCAACGCCCAGTACGGCGTCATCAACGCAGCGCTCACGCAGGTCGGTCTCCAGAACTCATACCACGCGTGGCTGAGCTCGCCGTTCGGCGCGCTGAACATCGTGATCCTCGCCGACGTCTGGAAGAACACCTCGCTGGTCGCGTTCTTCCTGCTCGCCGGGCTAACTACGATCCCTGCCGACCTGTACGAGGCGGCGCGGATCGACGGCTATGGCCGCTGGGGGGCGTTCGTGCACATCACGCTGCCGCTGCTGCGGCCGGTGATCGTGGTCGTGCTGGTGCTGAGGACGATCGAGGCGTTCAAGGTATTCGACATCATTTACGTGATGACCGGCGGGGGACCGGCCAACGGTACGCAGAGCATCGCGTTCTACGCCTACCAGCGGGCGTTCTCGGACGAGTTCTTCGGCTACGGCTCGGCGCTCTCCGTGCTGATCGTGCTGTTCATCATGGGCTTCGCGATCCTGTATATCCGGCTGCTGCGGTCCGACACATACGCGGTGACATGAGCGGGGCACACTGAGATGCCCGACTCGAGGCGCTACCGGATCTTCATTCACGTCGCGGCCGTGTTCGTGTCGCTGATCTTCTTGGCGCCGTTCGCGTGGCTGTTGGTCGCGAGCGTGTCATCGCAGGCGGCGCTGCTGAAGATCCCGCTGCAATGGATCCCGAGCCACATCTCGCTCGAGCGCTACCACCAGATATTCAGCTCCCCGCAGGGCACGATCTTCGGCAACTTCCGCGCCTCGCTGCTCAACAGCCTGATCGTCGCCACCGCCACCGTCGTGATCTCGATGGCGGTCGGAGTGTTCGGCGCGTATGCGTTCGCGCGGTTGCGCTTCCGCGGCCAGCGCGTGGCGCTGCTGCTGTTCCTGTCGACCTACATGGTGCCGCCGATCGCGCTGGTGATCCCGCTGTACCTGATCATGGTCCGCCTGCACCTGCTCAACACGCGGCTGGGGCTGATCATCGTCTACTGCACGTTCGCGACGCCGTTCGTGCTGTGGATCATGGGCAACTTCTTCATGACGATCCCGCGCGAGCTCGAGGACGCGGCATTGATGGACGGATGCACGCGGATCGAGGCGCTGTTCCGGGTAATCCTGCCGCTCGCGCGTCCGGGGCTGTTGTCGACGGCGCTGTTCGCGTTCCTGATCGCGTGGGACGAGTTCCTGTACGCGCTGATCTTCACGTCGACCACGGCCGCCAAGACGATCCCCGTCGCGATCGCCGAGTTCACCGGTCGATATACGACCGACTTCGGGCTGCAGGCCGCCGGCGGGATCCTCGCCGCGGTCCCGCCGGTGCTGATCGCGGTGGTGTTCCAGCGCTACATCGTGGGCGGGCTGGCCTCCGGGGCGGTGAAGGGGTGAGCTCGGAGTTCAGGGAGGCGATCTACCGCCAGCCCGAGAACCTGCGGGCGGCGGCCGCGGCGTTCCGTGAGGCGATCGACGAGGTCGACATCGGGTCGCTGTGCGGCGGGACGGTGGTCCTCAGCGGGATCGGCGCCAGCGCGAGCGCGCTGATCCCGGCGATGGTCGCCCTGCGCGCGGCCGGCCGCCGCGCGTTCGCGGTGTCGGCGGGGGAGCTGCGCGTGGAGGGAGCGGCGCGGCTCGGCGACGCGTTCGTGCTGGTCTCGCAATCGGGCGCGAGTGCGGAGACCGTCGACGCGCTGCGCTACATCGAGGGAGCGCCCGTGGTGGCGATCAGCGCCAAGGGCGACAGCCCGCTCGCGCAGGCGGCGGACGTGTGGCTGCCGCTCGGGCCGCTGCCCGACACCCCGGTCGCGACGCTGTCCTACACCGCCACGCTGCAGACGCTGGGGATGCTGTGCGACACCCTGCTGGGGAGCCTTGAGCGTTCGGCCTGGGACCGGCTGCCCGAGCTCGCGGCTGGTGTCCTCGAGAGCTCGGACTCGGTTGTGGAGAGCCTGGCGGAGCGGTTTGCGCAGGTGCGCGCGCTCGACGCGGTCGGAGGCGGTCCCGCCCACGCGTCGGCCGCCGAGACGGCGCTGCTGGCGCGCGAGGGGCTGCGGCTGGCGGCGACCGGCATGGAGACCCGGGAGTACCTGCACGGGCCGCTCGAGGCGGTCGCTCCCGGGTTCGGCGCCGTCGTGTTCGGTCGCGAGCGCGAGCGCGCGCTCGCCGCGGAGCTGGCTTCGTTCGGCGCGGCGGTCGCGCTGCTGACAGACGCAGGCCCCGGCGACGCGGACGGCGTGGAGGTGATCGATCTGCCGGAGGTTCCGTGGCTCGCCGCGCCGGTGCTGCAGATCCTCCCCGTGCAGCTGCTCGTCCAAAACACGGCGCGGCAGCGGGGACTGACGATCGGCGAGCTGCGGCGACAGCAGCAGGACACCAAGGTCACCTGATGGCGCCGCGTGGGGGATTGGGGCAGGGGGTGCCCGTCGCTGCGGTCACGGTGATCGGCTGCGTGCAGGCCGACGTGCTGATGAGCCCCGTGTCGGAGCTGCCGGCCTCCGGCGCGACGCTGCTCACAGACGAGATGAGCATTCGCACGGGCGGCGCCGGCGCCAACGCGGCGCTGGCGTTCGCCGAGGCCGGACTGCCCGTACGCCTGATCGGCTGCATCGGCAGCGACCAGATCGGCCGCTGGATGTGTGAGCAGCTCGAGCCGTGGGGACTGGCCGACGAGCTGGTGGTGCTCGACTCAGAGCCCAGCGGCCTGACCGTCGCGCTCGAGTCGCCGGTGCGCGACCGCACGTTCCTCACCTACCTGGGCGTCAACAAGATCTGGGAGCCGTCGATGATCCCGGCCGACGCGCTGTCGTGCGACTACCTGTTGTTCTGCGACTACTTCGTGGCGCCCGGCCTGCGGCGGGAGGCGGGGAGGGAGTTGCTCGAGACGGCGCGCGGCTCGGGCGCGCGCACGTTCTTCGACACGGCCTGGGATCCGGGTGGCTTTGCGCCTGAGACACGGGCCGAGGTGCGCGCGCTGCTGCCGTGGGTCGACGTGTTCCTGCCAAACGAGGCGGAGGCGTGCGCGATCGCCGACGTCGACGCCGGCGATGCGCTCGCCGCGGCGCGCAAGCTGCAGGCGGTGTCGGGTGGGTGGGTGGTCGTCAAGCTCGGCGCCCGGGGCTCGCTGGCCGTCGGCCCGGGCGGCGCGGAGCTCAGCGCGCCGGCGCCCGTGGTCGCGGCGGCGGACACGACCGGCGCCGGCGACGCCTTCAACGCAGGCCTGATCCGGGCTCTCTCGGACGACTCGCCGTGGCCCGACGCGCTCGACGCGGCGGCGCGGTTTGCCTCGTCGCTGATCTCGCGGCCATCCGGCGACCGCCATCGCCTGGCTCAGCGCTCGGGGGACTGAGTAACAGACTCCGCCAGCAGCGTCGCCACGTCGACCACGCGCAGATGCTCCCCGGCCCCCTGAACGCCGTCGTCAAGCATCACCGTGCAGTAGGGGCAGGCCACGGCCAGCGTGTCGGCGCCGGTGCCGGCTGCCTCGCGCACGCGCTCCTCGTTGATCGGCCTGCCGCGCTCCTCCATCCACATGTGCGCGCCGCCGGCGCCACAGCAAAACGTCTGCTTGCCCGAGCGCTGCATCTCGACCGGCTTGCCGAGCGCCTGCACGAGCTCGCGGGGGGCTGCCAGCACATCGTTGTGGCGCGCCAGGTAGCAGGAGTCGTGGTAGGTGATCGAGAGGCCGGTGTCGCGGGCCGGTTGCAGGCGTCCCTCGCGGACCAGCCGCGCCAGCAGCTCGGAGTGGTGGATCACCTCGTAGTTGCCGCCGAAGTCCGGGTACTCGTTGGCGAGCGTGTTGAAGCAGTGCGGGCAGTTGGCGACGATCTTGGTGGCGCCGGCCTCGTTGAGGGTCTCGACGTTCTGCTGGGCGAACGCCTGGAACACGTATTCGTTGCCGATCCGCCTGGCGGGATCGCCGGTGCAGCTCTCGCGCGGGCCGAGGATCGCGAAGTCGACACCGGCTTTTTGGAGCAGCTTCGCCGTGGACTCGGCGGTCCGGCGGGCCCGTTCGTCGAACGACGAGGCGCACCCCACCCAGTACAGATACTCGGGCGCGGGATCTCCGGGCTCGAGGATCTTGACGCCGAGCTCGGCGGCCCAGTCGGCGCGCTCAGACTGCGGCTTGCCCCACGGATTGGACGCGCGCTCGACGTCGCGGAGCATCGGCTCCGCCTCGGCGGGGAAGCTCGAATCGACCATCACCAGGTGACGGCGCAGATCGACGATGTGGTCGACGTGCTCGATCGAGACCGGGCAGGCGTCGATGCAGGCGCCGCAGGTGACGCAGTCCCAGACCGACTCCTCGGGCACGGCGCCGGGGACCAAGGCTTCGCGCTCCTCGGCGAGCACGAAGTCGCGAAGGCCCATGATCACTAGCTTGGGCGACAGCGACTTGCCCGTGGCCCAAGCCGGGCACACATCCTGGCAGCGCCCGCACTCGGTGCATGAGTAGGTGTCGAGCACCTGCTTCCACGTGAGGTCCTGCGCCGTGCCGGCACCGAAGCGAAGGTCCTCCTCGGCGACGTCCTCGTCGTCGAACGACAACGGCTCGAGGCGGCCGCCGGGGCCGGTACGCCCGAACCACACGTTGATCGCGGCGGTCGCGATGTGCAGGTGCTTGGAGCGGGGGAGGTAGGCGAGGAACGCGAGGATCGTCAGCACGTGGGCCCACACGAACACGCGCTCCAGAATTTGGGTGGAGTGATCGTCTGCGAATACGTGCGAGATCGCTTTGGCAACCGGCGACCACGAGGACGGCCACTCGTTGTAGCCCAGCGCGATCTGGGTGGCGTGCCAGAAGAGCAGCGTCAGCACGATCGTCGCGATCAGCCCGAGAATCAGGTCCGCCTCGCCGAGATGGCTGCCGTCGAAGCGCCCCGGCTTTAGCACCTTGCGGATGTAGAGCGCGGCGATCACGCCGATCAGCACGAGCACCGCGAAGACGTCGACGAGCAGCGCGTACCAGCCCTGGTGGCCCAGCCACGGAAACGTCGCGTGCTTGTCGACGATCGAGATCATCGCGATGACGATCGTCGGCCCCAGCACGAGGAAGCCCCAGAAGATGAACGCGTGCATCAGCCCCGGCCCGAGGCGCTTGAGCAGCTTGCGCTGACCGAGCACGATCGTGGCCTCGTGCTCGACGCGTCGCGGTATGTCGCCGGCGCGGGATACCGGCTGGGCCTGTGTGGCGAGCCGGACCAGCAGCGCAACCCGGCGGCCGAACAGTGTGCCGCTGACCCCCAGAGCGACTGCCAGCGCGACCGCGGCGAGCGGCGAGACTATGCGCCCTTCGCCTTTCGGATCTCGGCGCTGATCGCGGGCACGATCTCGTGGAGGTCGCCGATCACAGCGTAATCGGCGCTGGCGAAGATCGACGCCTCGCCGTCCTCGTTGATCGCCAGCAGCTTCTTGGCGCCCTTGCAGCCGGCCATGTGCTGCGTCGCACCGCTGATCCCGCACGCGATGTAGATCTCGGGCGAGATCTTGGTGCCGGTCTGGCCGACCTGGTCGGTGTGCGGTCGCCAGCCCGCGCTGGTCACCGCGCGCGAGCAGCCGACGGCGCCGCCGAGCAGCTGGGCGAGCTCCTCGATCACCTGGAAGCCTTCCGCCGAGCCGACGCCGCGGCCGCCCGAGACGACGACGTCCGCGTCTGTGAGCGAGACGCCGGAGGTGGTCGTGGTGACGTGCTCGGTGACCGCGACCGCGCCGTTCTGGGGGGTAGCGATGACCTCGACGTCCGGGGCGGGGGCGGCCGCGACCGCGTGCGGGGCGGTCGTGACCAGCAGCGGCGAGCCGTGCAGGCGGGCCTCCTCCAGCAGGCTGCCGCCCCAGCGCACGCGCACGACAGTGGCCGGGTCGCCCGGTGACAGCGACACGCAGTTGGCCGCCATCGGCTGATC
>DASSGR010000201.1:0-24138 GCA_035693425.1 Solirubrobacteraceae bacterium | reverse complement strand
GCCGCGGTAGAGATCCGGATGGTGGATCCCGCGGGCCGTGACGCCGTGCGCTGTCTGAGCGCGTACTACGCCGAGCTCAACCGGCGGTCGGACAAGGGGTACGACCCCATGGCCGGGATCTCGGCCGAGCCGCACGAGCTCCGGCCGCCCGCCGGGGCTTTCTTTGTGGCGTACCTGCGCGGCGAGGCGATCGGTTGCGGCGGCGTCAAGCATCACGGAGGCGCGCCGGCGGAGATCAAGCGCATGTGGGTGGCGGAGTCTGCGCGAGGCCTCGGCGTGGGCCGTCGCATGCTCGCCTGCCTGGAGGCCTGCGCGCGCGACAACGGAGCCGCGCTCGCTCACATCGAGACCAACGGAACGCTGGTCGAGGCGATCTCGCTGTACCTGTCCGCGGGATACGTCGAGGTCCCCGCGTTCAACGACGAGCCGTTTGCGGATCACTGGTTCGAGAAACGGCTCGGGCCTCACAAGTTGGACAGTGCCGGGCAATCATCCGATCGGGGTGATTGCCCGGCCGCGCCCAAGCACGTAGCCTGGCGCGGTGAGCCGGGCTGACAAGACCTGGTGGCGACCGCAACAGCGCGACTGGTGGATGGCCGTCCTGTTCGTGATCGGGGCGTCGTGCTTCACGCTCGGCGGGATCGTCACTCAGTGGAGCTCGGTCTCAAGACCGGCGATCGGTTACGTGTTCTTCGTCGGCTCGATCTTCTTCACGACCGCGGGCGCGCTGCAATACGCCGAGTCGCTCGCGACGCACCGCCGGATCGACTGGGTGTCGTCGCTCATCCAGCTGATCGGGACGATCCTGTTCAACATCAGCACGTTCGCGGCGCTGAGGCACAACCTCACGACCCATCAGGAGAACGCGCGCGTGTGGGCGCCGGACGCCTTTGGCTCGATCGCGTTCCTCGTGTCCAGCGCGATGGCGTTCTACGGCGTGCGAAGTCGCTGGTGGTGCTTTGAGTGGCGCTCGCGTGACTGGGACGTCGCGACGCTCAATCTGCTGGGTTCGGTCGCGTTCGGGATATCCGCGGTCGCCTCGCTCGTCGAGCCGTCCACGGGGGAGCCCGTCAGCGCGCACATCGCAAACTCCGGCACCTCCCTCGGTGGCATCTGCTTTCTGGTCGCCGCGGCGATCCTGATTCCGGGGGTTGCGGCGACCGGCTCATCCCGATCGGATGATGCGACGCGCCCCGTGAATGATGAACTTGGGGCCGGTGAGCCCGATCGAACTACAGCTCGGCAAGCCGGTCCGCTGCACTGACGGCGTCGAGTACGAGCTGTCCGACGTGGTGATCGACCCCACGACGCGGCGGGTCACGCATCTGGTGGTCCAGCCGCACGATCGCCACGATCTCGCCAGGATCGTGCCTATCTCGCTCGCAGAGCCGGCCCACGCGCAATCCCACGCAGCCTTGGACCTGGCCTGCAGCAGCGCGGAGATCGAGAAGCTGGAGCGCGTCCAGCGCGCCGCCTATCTGCGGGTGGGCCAGTTTCCCGTCGAGGATCCCGACTACGAGGTCGGCATCGAGGAGACGTACGCGCTGCCTTATTACGGGACGTTCGCGCCCGGGGGGATCGACGCCGGATTGGGACCCGTCGCGTATGACGAGAACGCGCCCGTGGTCTGGGACCGCATCCCGAAGGGAGAGGTCGAGCTCCGCAGGGGAAGCGCCGTGAGCTCGTCCGACGGCCGCCACCTCGGGCACATCGAGGGATTCCTAGTGGACGACGAGCAGCACATCTCCCACTTCGTGCTCGAGCACGGGCATCTTTGGGGCAAGCGTGAGATCGTGATCCCGATCGGCGCCGTCGACCGGATCGAGAGCGACGGAGCGACGCTTTCAATGACCAAGGACGAGGTCGAGAAGCTCGAGTCGCGGCCGGTCCACCGCTGGTAGCGGCGGACCGGCCGCCGCATCTCTAACGGATCCCCGGCAGCACCGGGGTACCTTCCTCGCGGACCGCGTTGAGCGCGCCCGGATCGAGCCCGAGGAGCTTCAGGATCGTGGGCGCCACCGAGGTCGTCTCCACCCATCGGTTGGATACCGCGGACTTCACGCCGGGCGAGTAGACGATAATCGGGACGTCGCGGTCGCCGGGGTTGTCGCCGCCGTGCTCGGCGATCTTGGTACCGCCGGTGTACACGACCCCGATCTGTACGCGCCCGAACACGTCGGGATGGCGCGGATCAGAGGCCCGAACCCCGAAGAAACGGGCTGCCGCCTTCCCGGCGTAGATCTTCGCCAGGCCAGAGTGGGCAAGCGTCCGCGTGCCGCCGCTGTAAGTGACGCCAGTCGCAGGGTGGGTCCACAGATAGTCCTTGACGAAGTCGGCGGCTTGCTGGGAGCGGTCTGACAGATAGCTCTGCCATAGATCGTCGTCGGTCCCGGCGACGATCAGGTTGCCGGCACCGGGGTGAGCCGCCGTCCATGCTGCGTTGATCGCATCGATGATCGGGCCGTCCTTGATCCGGGTCAGCTGGTTCGGATCCAGGGGCGATTGGCCGTGCTTGGCGGTGATGATGATCGCGGTGTCATCGGCGATGCCTTGCGTTTGGATTTCCTGGTCCATCCGCTGCAGCTGCGCGTTGACGTAGTCGAGTGCGCTGCTCAGCAGCGGACCGGGAGTGGTGGTGCCGGGCAGATAGCCGCCGGTCAGAACCGGACCGCCGATCACGGCCTCGGAGCTGAGCAGCTTCTCGGCCGTCGAGACAGTCTGGAAGTTCATCCCGAAAATCGCGGGCACGCCAACGCGCGGCCCCGTGCCGGTGTGGTCGTGGCCGTCGATCTCGTTCAGGATCGCCTGCACCTTGTAGGAGTCGTACTGCCGCGTCGCGGCGTTGTCGCCGGTCCAGCTGATGTCACCGGGGTACGGAGTCCCATCGGGCTCGATCGCGGTGCTGTCGATCTCTGGCGTGAACAGGTCGTCGATCCCGCTTCCCGACGGTCCGTTGAAGGACTCGTACACGGGGTGCTTGTCCGACCATGCGGTCCGAAGTCCCGCGCTCTTGGCGATCTCGAACATCGTGTTGACCTTCAGATATGAGTGGGGCCAGATCGGATGGCAGGACTTCGGGTCGACCGCGAACGTGGCCGGGTTCAGCACCGTCTGCGGGTTGCCGGTCATCTGCATGATCTTGCTCGGGTCGCTCTGCAGACCTGGGATGCCCTGACCGGCATCGAGTCTCGTCGAGTCGAGGTCGTCAGGTGAGTCGTAGATGACGTCGGCTCCGGTCGGGCCTTGGCACGCCGTCGTGCCCGCCTCGTAAAGGTTGTGGTTGTACTCGACGTCGTAGTAGATGCCGGTTGTCCGTGGGTCGCCGCCGGTCATCAGCGCCGTCCCGCCTGGATCTGAGTCCGACGGAACCGAGGTGTGCGCGTTTGAGTATTCGGCGCCGCCGTTGGCAAGCTTCGCAAGCTCCGAGCCGGGGTGGTTGGCGACGTACCAATCGAGATCTGACTGGTGCAGGCCGTCGACGGAGATCAGCAGCACGTGCTGCACTGCGCCTTCGTGGTGTCGGGGCCCGGGCCTTGGGTGGTCGGCCGAGCTGGCCGCGGGCAGCACCGCTACGGCGGCCACGGCGGCCGAGAGCGCAGCGCCGCCGACGAACTTGAGGCTTCTGTGCATGTTGAACCTTCTCCTGGTCGCGGGAAGGCGTCAGTTGTAAGGGCGTTTGTCACGCGCGATGTTGCCGCGTTGTAACCATGCGCGATCGTTGCGCGAAGATGAAATTAACATGAGAGCGCCGTCACTCAATCGTCACTCAGCGACACATCACAGCGCCATAGGCTGCCGCGCCGGTCGTACTGACACTGGGTCAGCCGTACGCCGTCCCCGGGTACCCGATCGGTGACAACGCGGCGACCGGGCTGCCTTGGGCCCCCGCGACGGATGGGCTGCGCAACATCACCGGTCACGTCAACCGCGACGGCACCGTGACGATCTGGGCCGTCACGTCGACCGTCAGCGGCAGCGGCGATCAGGGCGCTGACCCCAACCAGCTCGTTTCGATCACCGACGACCCGTCCGCCACGAGCCCCGGCAGCGAGCGCTTCGGGCAGGTGACCGCCCCGCGATATCGGCAGGTCCTACGCGGGGTCGCGCTCGCACCACACGGCGAGTTCAGCCGCCGCCGGTAGGGAGATCCAGGCATCGGCGCCGCCGACGGGTAGGTCCCCGGCGCCGGCGTCGCCGCCATGGGCGTGGGCGATCGTGCGGACGATCGCCAGGCCGAGACCCACGCCGCCCCGGCGACGGGCGGGGTCCCCGCGGCTGAAACGGTCGAACGCGTGCGGGAGGAACTCGTCGCCGAAACCGGGGCCGCTGTCGGTCACGTGGATCTCGACGCAATCGCCGGCCACGCGCGCGCCAAGCGTGGTCGGTCCGGCGCCGTACCGAAGCGTGTTGTCGATCAGGTTGGCGACCGCCTGCTCGATGCGGTCCGGGTCGGCGCGAACCGCCGTTCCCTCCGGCACCGGCTCTGCGTCGACCTCGAGCGGGCGCCCGGCGCGCTCGAACACGGGGGAGAAGCGAGCCCCGAGCTCGACCAGCAGCTCCTCCACTGTGAGGTCGTGGGCGTCGATCGGAAGCGTCCCGTCCTCGGCCCGTGCCAGCAGCAGAAGGTCCTCCGCGAGCTTGATGATGCGGTCGGTCTCTTCGACCGCCGATCCCATGGCCTCGCGCAGCGCGTGCTCGCCGCCGCGCTCGCGCAACGACACCTCCAGCTCGGCCTTCAGGACGGCCAGGGGCATCCGCAGCTCGTGGCTGGCGTTGGCGATGAACATGCGCTCGTGGTTAAGGCCGTCCTCGAGCCTGTCGAGCATCTCGTTGAGCGTGTCACCCAGGCGCCGGATCTCGTCCTGGCTCGCGGGCAGCGGCAACCGCGTGCTGATCTCGTCGGTCGAGATCGTGGCGGCGCGCTGGCGCATCCGCTCGACGGGCCGCAACGCCGCGGCCGCCAAGATGTACGCGGCCAGCGTCGCTAGCAGCAGCGCGGGCGGGACCCCAATCAACAGTGCGTTGTCGAGCTTGTCGAGTGCGGCATCGCGTTCGGCCAGCGACACACCCGCGACGACAACCTTGCCATCGCTGGGCAGCGGCAGCGCGTAGAGCCGAACTGAGCTGCCGCGCTGAATCAGCTTGGGACCTTCCTGCGCGGTCGGCAGCTCGCCGGGAGCGATGAGAGCCGGTTGCGCCAACACCCCGGCCGCGCCCAGGACCCGGCCCGATTGGTCCAGTACCTGGACGACGTTATCGGGACTGGCCGGAAGCTGGCGCAGAGCGCCGCTCGTGTCCGAAGCATCCTCCTGGCGCACCAGCCCTGCGACGTCCTGCGCCCGCGCGCTCAGGCTCTGGTTGATGTTGTAGTCGAGGTCCGAACGGAAGTGGTGATACAGGAACGCGATCAGAGCGGCCAGCAGCACCGCCATCACCGCGGCGAACATCAGCGTCAGGCGCCAGCGGATCGGCATGCGGCGCAGCCAGCGCTTCGGTGCGGCGATGGTGGCGGGGGCTAGTCCGCGCAAACGCGGTATCCGACTCCTCTGACGGTCTGCAGCGTGTTGCGGCCGAACGGCCGGTCGATCTTCTCTCGCAGGTAGCGGATGTAGACCTCGACGATGTTCGAGCGGTTCTCGTAGTCGTAGCCCCACACCTGTTCGAGCAGGTCGAAGCGCGAGAGCACGTCACCAGCATGGCGCATCAGCGCCTCGAGGATCGCGTATTCCTTGCGCGAGAGGTCGATCGGAGTGTCTCCGCGCCAAACCTGGTGGCGCGCCGAGTCCAGGCGCAGGTCCCCGACCTCGAGCATCACGGCGCGCTGGATCGGGCCACGGCGGCTCATCGCGCGGACTCGGGCCAACAGCTCGACGAACGAGAACGGCTTGACCAGGTAGTCGTCGGCACCGCTGTCGAGCCCCTGCACGCGATCGTCGACGGCGTCTCGCGCGGTAAGCATCAGCACCGGAGCGAAGGTGTTGTCCTTCCGAAGCGCGCGGCAGACCTGAAAGCCGTCCAGGTCGGGCAGCATTACGTCGAGCACGATCACGGTGTAGTCGGTGGCGCCGGCCCGGATGATCGCCTCACGGCCGGTGGTGACTAGGTCGGCGGCGATTGCATCGGTCGCCAGTCCGCGGACCAGCACCGGGCCGAGCTTCGGATCGTCTTCGACGACGAGTACCCGCATGCTGCGAAGCGTTGCCGATCAAGATGAGCAGCGCATGAAAACCGCCTTGTGCTCCGTGTGCGAGCTCAGCGCATGACGCCGGTGTGCCCGGTCGAGTAGCGGCCTGGTTGTGGCCACACGCAAAGACCGTGGGGCGAGATGCCCGCCGGGATCGTGGCGATCACGTGCCCGGTCGTGGTGGAGATCGCATACACCGAACCCGTGTACCGGCCGGCGAGCCACAGGACCTTGCCGTTCGGGCTGACGCCGCCCATGTCGGGTGTCCCGGGGACCTTCCAGGTCGCCACGATGCTCCGGGTCGCGAAGTCGATCACCGAGATCGCGCCGCCTGCCCGGCTGGTGACGTACAGCTGCTTGGTGTTGCGCGAGACGTAGAGCCCGTGAGCGTCCAGCGGGGTGCGCATGAACTTGACCAGGCGCAGCGTGCGCGCGTCGATCAGCTGCACGCCGCTCGCTCCCAGGTTGGGGAGGAAGCGGTTGGCGACGTAGAACGTCCGTCCGTCGGGGGACAGCTTCACGTCCTGCGGGCTTCCGCCCACGTGCACGTAGCCGTCGACCGTCTCGGTCCTGAGGTTGATGCGAACCATCTGGCCGGAGAACTCGCAGCTGGCCAGTGCGAAGCGGCCGTCGGCCGAGAAGTCCATGTGGTCGACGCCTGGACAGTGCACGTCGAGCGCCTTTTGCAGGGCGAACGTGTGCGGGTCCCGGAACGCGAGCGTCTGTGCTGCCTCCTCGACGACGATCGCGTGCCGGCCGTCGGGCGTGAAGTACATGTTGTAGGGATCCGCGACCGGGATGTTGGGACCCGCGCGCCTGCCGGTGACCGGACTGATCGGCGTCAGGCTGTTGCCGGTGTCATTGGTCGCATACAGCGTCCGCAGGTCCCAGGCAGGCACCACGTGCTGGACCATCGTCCCCGTCTGGATGTAGCGGATCACCTTGTAGGTGTTCGGGTTGATCACATAAACGCCGCTCCCGCGCGAGTCTGGGACGTAGATCAGGTAGCGGGCCTGCCGCGTCACCGGGGTGAACATCCCGGCCTTGGTATGGGCGTAGACGTTGATCGTCGTCCAGGCTTGACGCGGTCCCGAACCCGTCGGTCCCCGCCGGTGTGCCGCCGTGGAAGCAGACCGGGAGGCGTCGGGCCCCGGGTGGCCCGCAGGGGCGTGCTGGTCGTCGGTGTCGCCGAGGGCGATCGCGGCGCCCCCGATCGCCAGGAAAAGTGCGGCTACGAAGGCAATCCTGATGCCCCGGCGCCGGCGCGCATGTCTACGCCTGCGGAGGACCGGGCTGGATCGACGCATGGTGCCTCAAGATACCCACTCCTTGACGGCAGTCCTTCTGAGAACTTTCATACGGGGCCGCCACGGTCCGCTTTGCCGGAATCCCGCAGATCGCGCTTAACGAAGGCGCAATCTCTCGACCACCGAGGAGGTGGTCAGGCCTGGTTGCGGACCGCCCTCGATCGCGTATACGAGCGGCCCGTACGCGACCAACCCGAGTCCATGCCGCGCAGTCGGAAGGTCGGGGAGCCTGGTCCACTGGCCCGTCGCTGGGTCGAGCTCGTCGACCTCCCCGATCGTCCCCGCCGGCCCCTCGCCACCCACGACGACGATCTTGCCGTCGACGTTGATGGCCTGAAAGCCACTGCGCGCAACCGGCATCGGTGGCAGGCGGTCCCAGCCGGAGGCCCCGGGCTTATAGCGCTCGACGTCGGCGAAGTTCCCGAGCCCGAGCGCTCGGCCGCCCAGGATCCACATCGCGCCGCCGGCGGCGACGCCCGCAACGTGCTCGCGGGCGTGGTGAAGCGGCGGGCCCAGCGACCAGGTGCCCGTGTCGAAGTCGAAGATCGCCAGTGTCGAGATCGTGGTGAGCGTGTCGCTGCGCCCGCCGGCGACGTACAGGCGGTGGCCCATCACCGCGGCTCCGGCCGCCGCTCGCGGCAGCGGCGCCGGCGGCATCGCGGTCCACCGGTCGGTCGCGGGGTCATAGCGCCAGAAGCTGCGGATCGCGCCGGCGCTCGTGTCGCCCGCCTGCGAGTAGCCGCCGACCACGTACAGCTTGCCGTCATAACCGACGGCATTCATATGGTTGAGCGGCTGGGGGAGGGGGCGGCTCGTGCTCCAGCGCCCGGTGCGCAGGTTCAGTCGCTCGACCAACGCGGTCGTGTGGCCGGTCGTGTCAAAGCCTCCGACGACGTAGATCGAGTCGCCGACCAGGGCCGCCGAGACCTCGCCTCGGGAGTGCGGCGCGGGCGGCAGCGCCGTCCAGCGGCCCACGGGAATGCCGGCCAGCGAGAGCGGAGGTGCGGCCGCGCGGTTGTGCGGCTTCGGGCTCGCGGTCTTCCTTGCACGCGAGCCCGACGTCTTCTGAGCCTGACCAGCGGCCGCTTGCCTGCCGTGATCGTTGCTGCCGCTCAAAAGAACAGCCGCAAGTCCGCCCAGCGCCAGCAGCAGGATCACGGTTATCAATGCCGTGAGCCGCCGCCGGGCATAGGTCTGGGCGGAGGTCCGTGGCACGGGGGACATCGTGCCACGTACCGCCTGTGGGCTTAGTGAGAAGCCCCTTAGCCGATTAGGCCGCCGTCGCCGTAGCCGTAGGGCACGACGATCGTCCCGCCGCCGTAGCCATAGCCGTAGCCGCTGCCGTCGCCGTAGCTACTGCCATCGCCGTAGCCGTAGCCACTGCCGTCGCCATAGCCGCTGCCACCGCCGTAGCCGTAGCCGCCGCCGGGGTAGGCGGACGTGCCCGGGTCACCGGCGCCTGTGCCGGGGTAGCCGGAGCCTGCCGAACCGGGGTCACCGGCGGTGGTGGTCTGGCCGCCGCCCGAGCCGTAGCTCACCGAGAACGAGGAGCCGTCGGACGACAGGCTCGACGGCACGGCGGTCCCCGAGGACGAGTCACTGACGAATCCGCCGGACGCGCCTCCGTCGAGCTGCACCGCCTGCGAGCTCCAGCCGGAGTCAGAGATCGTGCCGGTGTGGCCGTTGGCCGTTGCCGTCGAGTTGCTGAAGCTGACCTTGCCGAAGTCGGCAAGCGGAAGCGGCTGGCAGCCGGAGCCGTCGCACTGCGACGGAGCCTCCGCGATCCACTCAGCGCTCGACACGTCGGGGCTGTCCATCTGGAGGTTCTTGGTCACCGACTGACCGGTCGTCTCGTCTGACAGCGTCACCGTCACGTTCGTGCCGTTCACTGTCACCTTGCCGGTCATGTGATCGCCGGCTGAGATGTTGAGGTTAAGGTCGACGGGGGCGGCCGGCACGAGCTCGTACCACGCGTGGTGGCTGCCCGAGCCGGTGTCGCTGCAGTCCATCTCGGTGCCCGTCTGCTCGAGCGCCTGCGACTCGTTGCCGGCGCCGCCGAGGCCCACCCAGTAGGAGGAGTAACCCTGGCCGGAGCTGCAGTTCGCCTCAGGCTCGACCCAGCTTCCCGAAACGCTCGAGAACTGGGTGCCGCCGGCGACGTACCCCGACCAGTTGGCGCTGCTTGCGGTGTCGTTCCTGACCGTTGCGGCCGAAGCGGACGGCACCGCGGCGCACGCGATCGAGCCAACGACCGCGAGCGATGAAATGAGGTGTGCTTTCTTCAAATTTCGTGATCCGTTGACGTGCGTCCCGCCTGAAGCGAGCCGCGGTTGACATGCGGATCACGACGCTAAGTACGGTCAGTAAGAAACCGTTGAGAGCGTCAGAAGAGAAAGCTAGGAAGTCTGTGGGCGCCGTGTGTGCCCGCTTTATCAGCGCCCAGCCCGGCAGCGATGACCCAGCCGGGCCGGCGAGCCGAGGCGAGGGGCGGGAAGAACGTCGAATGCGCCGCGCTGATCAGCGTGCGTTCGACCTTGTTCCCGGATGGCGGGAAGAACGTCGCATGCGACAGCTGGGAAAGCGCCGATTCAACGAACTTCCCGGGCGCGACGAAGTGGGTGGGAGTGAAGAGCCGGCGCTACGGACCGCTGCGGATTACAACCGACTTGGTCTCGGTGTAGAAGTCGAACGCCTCTTCGCCGTGCTCCTTGCCGTAGCCGCTTGACTTCCAGCCGCCGAACGGCAGCTCGTCGTAGACCTTCGTGCGGGAGTTGATCCAGGTGTAGCCGGCCTCGATTCGCTCCGCGGCCTGGCGGGCGCGGTGCAGATCGCGTGTCCACACCGAAGAGCCCAGGCCGAACTGAGATGCGTTGGCGCGCTCGATCGCCTCGTCGAGGTCGCGCACCCGCCAGATCGGCAGCGCCGGGCCGAACACCTCCTCGGTCGCCATCGGGGCGTCGTGGGGAGGGTCGACGACGACCGTCGGCAGGTAGAAGAAGCCACCGCCGAGATCGGGGTCTTCCGGCGGTCCGCCGCCCGCGGTCAAAGTCCCACCGGCCGCCAGGGTGCGCTGGACCTGCCCGGCGACCTCGTCTCGCTGGGCCGCGGTGTGCAGCGGCCCCATCTGCGAGCCCTCGGCGTCGCCCCGCCCGACCTTCAAGCGCTTGGCCTTCGTCGTGATCTGCTCGATCACCTCATCGGCGACCGCGTCGAACACGTACACGCGCTTGATCGCCAGGCACGCCTGGCCGCAGTTGTAGAAGCGCCCCATCGACGCCGCGCTTGCCGCGGCAGCTACGTCGGCGTCGTCGCAGATGATCATCGGGTCCGAGCCGCCGAGCTCGAGCGTGACCCGCTTGGTGCCGCGCGCGGCAAGCGCCATGATCTGCTCGCCCACCGGCGTGGAGCCCGTGAAGGCGATCTTGCGAACCAAAGGGTGTTTGACGAGCGCCGTGCCGGTGACCGAGCCGCTGCCCGTGACGACGTTGAACACGCCGGCCGGCAGCCCGCCCTCGGCAAGCAGCTCGGCATACCGCAGCGTCGTCAGCGGCGTCGTCCCCGCGGGTTTGGCGACGACCGTGTTGCCGGCCACGACGGCGGGGGCGAGCTTGTTGGACAACAGGGTGGTCGGAAAGTTCCACGGGACGATCGCTCCGACCACCCCGAGCGGACGGCGGAGCACGGTGCCATCCACCCCCGGGTCCAGATTGGGTGCGTGCGCGCCGCGCAGGGCCTTGGACAGGCCGGCGTAATGCATGAGCGTGTCGATCGCCTTGGTGATCTCGATCCGCGAATCTCGCAGCGTCTTGCCCTGCTCCCGCGTGAGCAGCGGGATCAGCTCGTCCACGTGCTCCTCGACGTGGTGAGCCGCCGCCGCGAGGATCTCCCCGCGCTTGCTGACTGCCATAGCCGACCAGTCGTCCAGCGCGTCCCGGGCCGCTCCAACAGCGGCGTCGACGTCGGCGTCGGTCCCGCCCGGCACCTCGGCGAACACGTGCCCCGTGCCCGGGTTGGTGATCGGGAGGGCGGGGCCGTTGTTGGCGTACTCGTGGCCGGCGACGAACCCGCCGGCGTGGCTGACGATCGTCTCGGTGCTCATCGGCCCACGAACTCGGGCGTGCGCTTCTCGACGAACGCCTTGAGCCCCTCGGCCGCGTCCTCGGAGCGGAACAGCTGCTCCATCAGCTCAGCCTCGAGCGCCAGCCCGTCGTCGAGCGTCTTCTGGCTGCCCTCGTGCACGCAGCGCTTTATCGCGGCGACGGCCAGCGCCGGCAGCGCGGCCAGTCGCGCGGCGTACTCGGTCACCTTGTCCTGGGCCTGTTCGGCGTCGTAGACGCCGGCAATCAGCCCCATCTCCCGCCCCTCCTCAACGCTGAACGTCCGCCCGGTGACCAGCAGCTCGAGCGCACGCGACGGCCCGACCAGGCGGGTCAGACGCTGCGTGCCGCCGTTGCCGGGCAGCAGCCCGAGCGTGACCTCGGGTGTCCCGAGCTTGTAGCGGCCCTCGTCGGCGAGGCGGATGTCACAGGCCAGCGCGATCTCGAGCCCACCCCCGAGCGCGTGCCCGGCGAGGTGCGCGATGAACACCTGCTCGGCGCCCGCCATCCGGCGAAACGCGGCCTGGCTCACCCGGATCATCTCCATGTTCGCCCCGACGTCGCCCTCGGTGAAGCGCTTGATGTCGGCGCCCGCGGAGAAGAACTTCGGGTTGGCGCTCTGGACGATCACGACGCGGGTGTCGCCGGCCAGTGCCTCGTCGACCGCATCCGAGAACTCGGTCATGAACGCAAGGTCGTAGGAGTTCGCCGGCGGGCTGTCGAGCGTGATGAAACCGACCGACCCGTCGGCTGAGAACGTGACCGCCATCAGGACAGCCCTCCCACAACCACCGACTTGATCTCCACATACGAGTCGAGCGCTTCGATGCCGTGCTCCTTGCCGAATCCCGATGCCTTGACTCCGCCGAACGGCAGCTCGTCGTAGCCGTAGTGGATCTGGTTGACCCAAGTCATCCCGGCTTCGATCTCCTGCGCCGCCCTGTGGATGAGGCGCGCGTCGTGGGTCCAGATCGAGGAGCCGAGCCCGTACGGAGTGTCGTTCGCACGCCTGATCGCGTCGTCGAACTCGCTGAAGCGGAACACCGGCAGGACCGGACCGAACACCTCCTCGGTCACCAGCCGCGACGCCTCGGCCGGCTCGGCGATAACGGCGGGTTCCAGGAACCAGCCCTTGTCGCCGGCCCCGGTGCCGCCGCCGATCAGCAGCTCTCCGCCGGAGCTGACGCCGCTCTCGATCTGCTCGAGCAGCTCGTCGCGGCCCGCGCGGGTGTGGATCGGGCCCATTCGCAGCTTTGGCTTCTCGGCCTTCACGGTGCCGTCGCCCGGCTCGTAGCGGCCCACGCGCTCGACCAGCTGCGACACGAACGCGTCGTAGACGGAGTCGTGGACGAACACGCGCTTGCAGCCCAGGCAGGCCTGGCCGGCGTTCCAGTAGCGGCCGATGATCACCGCCTTGACCGCGGCATCGACATCTGCGTCGGCGCACACGATCACCGGATCCGAGCCGCCGAGCTCGAGCGACAGCCGCTTGAGGTCGGGCGACGCGAGCGCGGCAACGTGGCGCCCGACGCTCGTCGAACCCGTGAACGCGACGCGGCGCACGTCCGGATGCCCGACGAGCGCGTCGCCGATCTCAGCTCCGCGGCCGGTTACTACGTTGAGCACCCCGTCGGGCACCCCGGCCTCGGAGAACAGGCGCGCGACCTGAAGCGTGGCCAACGGCGTCGTCGCGGCGGGCTTGGCGACGACCGTGTTGCCCGCCGCCAGCGCCGGAGCCACCTTCGTCCCCAGCAACGTGAGCGGGAAGTTGTAGGGCGTGATCGCGGCGCACACGCCGATGGGGCGGCGGATCACCATTCCGTAGGCGGGTCCGAGCGTTGAGGGGAGGTCCTGATAGGCGCCGCGGACCTTGGTGGCGGCCTCGGCGTAGAAGCGCACGCCGTGGCCGAGATGGTTCACCTCGCCCATCGCCTCCGCCAGCGGCTTGCCCTGCTCGCTCGTCAACGTCGCCGCGAGCTCCTTGGCGTGCTCATGGATCAGTTCGGCGGCCTTGGCCAAGATCGCGGCGCGCTTCTCCACGTCGGTCGCAGACCAGTCCGCGAACGCGCGCTTGGCGGTGGCGACGGCCAGATCGACGTCCTCGGGCGTTCCGGCGGGGACGGAGTCGACTACGTCCTCGGTGGCCGGGTTGACGACCTCGAGCTGCTCCTCGGCGGCAGCCGTCCGCCACTCACCTCCGATCAGCATCTCGGGCATTGCACTCTCCTTCCGGGGCCTTGACCTAACTGACGAGAGACTATACGCTGGCGGGCGTAAGTCAAGTGTCATATCTGGAGAGAGGACTGCAGTGGTCGCAAAACCCGTCGAAGAGCTGGCGCCGCTGACCGAGGAGCAGGTCCAGGCCCATCTCGCCGCGGGCAAGCTCGTGGAGGGGCTCCAGCACATGTCGCCCAAGTACCTGGAGGGCATGCGCCGGATCCTCACCGTGTCCGCCGACACCGAGTTCGTCAGCGCGCCGTCGTACCTGCGCGCGGCACAACACGCACCCGCGCTCAACAACTTCGGCTCGGCGATGTCGATCATCCAGGACGAGCTCGCCCACGCCCACATCGGCTATCGCCTGCTCGGCGACCTCGGGGTCGACACCGACTGGCTGGTGTACGAGCGTCCCGCCGCGCAGTTCAAGTACCCCTACGCGTTCGACATCCCGCTCAACTCTTGGGTCGAACTGGTGTGCGCCAACGCCCTGTATGACCAGGCCGGCTTCGTGTTGCTCTCGGACGTGTATCAGTCGAGCACGTTCGGGCCGTGGAAGCGGGCCCTGGCCAAGGTCGACAAGGAGGAGACGTTCCACCTGCGCCACGGCCGCACGTGGCTGAAGAAGCTCGTCAAGGATCCCGAGGGCAAGCAACACGTGCAGGCGGCGGTCGATTGGATGTTCATCCTCACGCTCGAGTGGTTCGGTCTTCCCGACGACCGCAAGAAGCACTCCGAGCAGCTCGACTACGGCTTCAAGGGCAAGTCCAACGACGAGCTGCGTCAGGAATGGATGGCCGCGGTCGTGCCCTTCATGGAGGAGATCGGAATAGCCGTGCCCGCGCACCTGGATCAGGAGCACGGGCGCTACGTGATCGACTGTCCATTCCCGGCACAGTTCGACGAGGAGCCGCGAACCTGGCTGCTCGATGACGGCGCGATCGAGTGGGACGAGGTGATCGTGCGCTGGCGCGCGCGGGGGCCGATGAACGAGGACTACGTGCGCACGCTGCAGCGCGGCTACCAGACCACCGGCCTGCGGAAGGCCGCATGAGCGCGCTGACGCTGACGGCGGTCGAGCAGGTTGAGGCCCGGCTGTGGGACGCGCTGAGGTGCGTCGAGGACCCGGAGATCCCGGTGTCGGTTGTCGGCATGGGACTGATCGTGTCGCTGGCGTTCGAACCCGGGGAGCGGCGGGCGGACTTGCGGATCACGTTCACGTCGATGGGCTGCCCCGCGATGGAGTTCATCGAGGACGACATCCGCGACGCGCTGCTCCAGGATCCCGACGTCGAGGCGGTCGAGATCGAGGTGGTGTGGGACCCGGTCTGGACCAAGGACCGGCTGCGCGACGATGCGCGGGCGACGATGCGGCGGCTGGGGATCCTGGCGTGAGCCGCGAGCACGAGACGGTCTGGGAGGTGTTCGCCCGCAAGGCCTACGAGGAGCCGCTTCACCACGTCGGCACGGTCACGGAGGACGACGAGGACCTGGCGCTGCTGTCGGCGCGCGCGATCTACGACGAGCAGCCGTGGATCCACATGATCATCGTGCCCCGAAACGCGATCAGGGAGGCGATCCGGGCATGAGCGCGACCCCGCCGGCCGTCGACGCCGCGACCGCGACGATGATCTCGCTGATCGGCTCGCTCGCCGACAACAAGAGCGCCCTGGGCCGCCGCTACGGCGAATGGGCGGTGAGCGCGCCGACGATCGAGTCCGCGGTCGCCGCCGCAGCGATGGCACAGGACGAGCTGGGCCATGCGCGGTCGACCTATCCGGTGCTCGCCAAGCTCGGCGTCGAGCGCGAGGACGAGGGCTTGGACGCCGGCGCTCCGATGTCCGCGATCGCCCGGGAGCTGCCCGACTGGGCTTCCTTCATCGCCGCCAACCTGGTCGTCGACGGAATCTTGACGACGTTCGTGGCCACCGCGCGCGACAGCTCGATCGAACCGCTGGCGCAGCGGGCTCGCAAGATCCTTCAGGAGGAGGGCGCCCACCGGGTGCACGCCGAGGCGTGGCTGCGCCGGATGTGCCGGACCGGGGGAGACGACATGGATCTGCTGCGGCGGCGGATCGAGGAGATGTGGTCACAGGCCGCCCGCTGGCCCGGCCCCGACGATGATCCCGGCTACCGCGAGGCGATCGAACGAGGAATGGTCGCCGAAGGTCCGGCCGCGATCCGCGACCGCGTGAGGCGGTGGCTGCTCGGACTGCTCGAGGCGCAGGACGTCACCGTGGCGCTCGACGAGCCGGCGGACTGGTCGGCGTGGGATCCGGAGCGCCGCCAGTGAGCGCGACCCAGCTCACGTGTCCTTTCTGCGATTCGCACGAGATCGAGCTCGTGTCCGCCTGGGGGGGACAGCTGATCACCAGTCAGATGCGCTGCCGCGCCTGCAACACGTACTTCGAGGCGTTGCGGGATGACTCATGGACGAGCAGCTCCGACGAAGATCGGTAGGCGCCCCGGCAGCGCGGTCGCTGCTGCTCACGGTCCTGGGCGAATACGTCCTGCCCCGGCCCAACGGCGTGTGGCAGGAGACGCTCGTCGCAGCGCTCTCATCGCTGGGCTACACCCAGCAGGCGGCCCGCCAGGCGCTGTCGCGCAGCACCCGCGAAGGCTGGGTGGAGAGCCGCCGCCACGGTCGGCGCACACGGATGACCCTCACCGGGCCCACGGCCGAGCTGTTGCGCTCCGGAGCCGAGCGGATCTATTCGTTCGGCGATCCGTGGGAATGGGACGGGCGGTGGCTGCTGGTGGTTTTGAGGGTGCCCGAGGAGCGCAGGGAGGTGCGCCATCAGCTCCGTTCGCGCCTGGCCTGGGCCGGGCTGGGCTCGCTGGGCGGCGGCGTGTGGCTGACGCCTCACGTCGAGCGTGAGGACGAGCTCGCCGCGGCGATCAACGGCGAACCGGCTGCCGGTGCGAGCTCGTTCACGGCGCAGTCGGGGAGCATCGGCGATCCGCGGCAGCTCGTGGGGGCGGCATGGAACCTGGAGCGCGTCTCCGCGCAATACCAGGCGTTCATCGAGGACTTCGCCCGGGTGCGCGCATCCACGCCGCAGGCCTGCTTTCGCCAGCAGACGCTGCTCGTGCACGCGTGGCGCAAGTTCCCGTTCCTCGATCCCGACCTGCCCGTCGGGCTGCTGCCCGCCCGCTGGCCCCGCGAGCGCGCCCACGCGCTGTTCGTCGACCGCCACGAGCGCTGGCGCACTGCGGCGGGCGCATACTTCGACGCGCTCGAGGCCGCGGTCGAGGTCAACGGCCGAGAGGCGGCTTAGCTCGCCCGCTACTCGGCGAGGATCACTTCCAGGGTCCGTGGGCCGTGAACGCCGCGGACGCGGACCATCTCGATGTCGACGGTCGCCGAGGGCCCCGAGATGAACGTCAACGGCCGGGTCGGTTCGAGCTTCTCGATCGCCTCGGGCAGTGAGCCCACGAGCTGCTCCGCGCGGACCACGCACAGGTGATAGTCCGGCACCAGCGACAGGATGCGCCGGCCCATGCCAGGGCCGCCGTCGAGAATGATCGTCCCGCTCTGAGCGATCGCGACGGTGCAGGTCGTGATCACGCCATCCGCCTGATCGAGCGTGTGCGCATCCAGCGGGGGGTCGTCGCGCAGGGGGTCGAGCCGCTCGATCCACGCGTCGGGCAGTCCCTCGGGTACCGCCATTCGGCGGACGCCCCGGTCGTCGAGGATCGCGCGCACCGCCTCGTCGAGCTCGCCGGCGGGCGTCCGGTGGGTCCGCGCCTGGTAGTGGTGCAGGCGCTCGATGAACGTATCGATGCCGTCGTCGGATCGGGTGTGGTACTCGCGCGGCACGTCGGATGCGGCGGCGGTACCCGAGGCGGGGTGCGGCGCGAGCGCGGCGCGAATCCGACCCAGTATCTCCTCCCGCGCGCTCACCGCTGCTCGTGCTCCTTGACCCACCAATCGCGAAACGAGCGGCGCGGCGGCTCGGGCAGGTCTCGCACGTCGGTCCACCGAGACAGCGGCGGCGGCCCGCCACGCCGTACAAAGCGCATCAGCGGCGCGAGCCTCAGCGCCTGCGTCCAGCGCCGCCGGCCCTTCATCGCTTTCCCCGCCGCAGCGAACAGAGCGGCCTCGGCGGGATGGCGCTGGGCGCGTACCACGTCATGGCGCAGCTTGACGAGCACCGTCGGTATGTCGATCTTCACTGGGCACACCTCGTAGCAGTAGCCGCACAAGGTCGAGGCGAACGGCAGCTTCGAGGCGTGCTCGACGCCGACCAGCTGCGGGGTGAGGACGGCCCCGATCGGCCCGGGATAGGTGGCGCCGTAGGCGTGGCCCCCGGTGCGCTCGTACACCGGGCACACGTTCAAGCAGGCGGCGCAGCGGATGCAGCGCAAGGCCTGGCGGCCAATCTCGTCGCGCAGGACGTTCGTGCGGCCGTTGTCAAGCAGCACGATGTGGACCTCCTGCGGCCCGTCACCGGGCGTGACCCCGGTCCAAACGGTGTTGTACGGGTTCATCCTTTCGCCTGTCGCCGAGCGGGGGAGGAGCTGGAGGAACACCTCGAGATCTCGGAACGTCGGGATCAGCTTCTCGATCCCGACGACGGAGATCAGCGTGCGTGGGAGCGTCAGGCACATGCGCCCGTTGCCCTCCGACTCGGACACCAGCAGCGAGCCGCTCTCCGCGATCGCGAAGTTGGCGCCGCTGATCGCGACCTTGGACTCGAAGAACTTACGGCGCAGGTGGCGTCGCGCAGCTTCGGCGAGCGCCTGCGGGTCGTCGGTCAAGTCCGGAGGGGCGTCGTCCATCTCGCGCAGGAAGATCTCGCGGATCTCGGCGCGGTTCTTGTGGATCGCCGGGACGACGATGTGGCTGGGCCGGTCGTGGCCGAGCTGGACGATCATCTCGGCCAGGTCTGTCTCGTAGGCGTCGATCCCGCGCCTGGCCAGCGCCGGCACCAGCCCGATCTCCTGGGTGGCCATTGACTTGACCTTGATCACCTCGCGCTCGCCGGTCGCCTCGATCAGGGAGGCAACGATCGAGTTGGCCTCGTCGGCGTCGCGGGCCCAATGGACCTGCGCGCCGTGGGCCGTGGCGGCCTGCTCGAACTGCTCGAGGTAGCGCTCGACGTTGCTTAGCACGTCGTCCTTGATCGCGGCGCCGGCGGCGCGGAGCTCCTGCCAGTCGGCCATCTCCCCGATCAGCCCGTTGCGCCGCTCGCGGATCGTGGTCGTGGCCTTGCGGAGGTTGCGCCGCAGCTGAGAGTCGGTGAGCGCCTTCCTGGCGTTCTCGGGAAACGGCGGGTCGTCGGTCCAGATCGTCTCCCCGGAACTCACGCCGCCTCCGCGCTCGCGAGGATTTCGGCGAGGTGGAGGGTGCGGATGCCCGCTCGGATCCGTCCAAGACCACCCCCGATGTGCATCAGGCACGAGCGGTCGCCCGCGCACAGCACCTCCGCGCCGGTCTCGATCACGGCCTCCATCTTGTCAGCGAGCATCGCCGCCGATGTGTCGACGTTCTTGACCGCGAACGTGCCGCCGAACCCGCAGCACTCGTCCCAGCGCGGGAGCTCCACCAGGTCGATCCCGCGCACGTTGCGCAGCAGCCGCAGGGGCCTGTCGCCGACGCCGAGCATCCGCAGCGAGTGGCACGTCGGGTGGTAGGTCACCCGGTGCGGGAAGTACGCGCCGACGTCGTCGGTGCCGAGCACGTCGATCAGAAACTGCGACAGCTCGTAGGTCTTGTCCGCGGTCGCCTCGGCACGGGCGGCAAGCGCCTCGTCGCCGGCTGCCCGCGCAATCATCGGGTGCTGATGGCGGATCGCTCCCGCGCACGAGCCCGAGGGCACGACCACCGCGTCGTAGGGGTCGAAGATGTCGACGTACCGCCTGACCAGATCGGCCTCGAAGTAGCCGCTGTTGGCGTGCATCTGCCCGCAGCAGGTCTGCTCGAGCGGGAACTCGACCGGCTGGCCGAGGCGCTCGAGCAGCTCCACCGTGGCCCGGCCAGCGTCCGGAAACAGCGCGTCGATCAGGCAGGTGGCAAACAGGGCGACGCGTCTGGCCATGCTCGGCACGGTACCCGGACCGGGGTGACGTTATTTGCACTCTGGCGTAAGAAACCGCCGGCAGCCGTCGCTAACACGTCAAATGCGAGCTTCGAAGCGACAGATGACGGCGACTGACGGAGACGGCATCCTCGCGTGGCGGATCGAGCGTCTGCGGGATGCCGGCTTCCCGGACTCGCTGGCGCGCTTGGTCGCGAGCGATGCCCGCTACGACCTTCACCAGCTGCTGGGGCTGATCGACCGCGGCTGCCCAGCCGAGCTCGCGGCCCGGATCCTCGCCCCGATTGACGGCGAACCAGGTCCGTGCTGATGCCGTCCAAGAGCCGGTGGGCGCCGCCGAGAATCCGGGTGCTCGAAGATGCCCCGATGGCCGCGACCGACGACTCCGAGCTGTGGCTGAGGCGACTGCGGGCGCACGGCCACGAGCGCGACCAGGCGCTGACAGAGCTGCACGCGCTGCTCTTGCGGGCCGCCCGCTTCGAGGTGGCGCGGCGCCACGCCGGCTCAACGTACCTGCGAGGCGGCGACCAGGACGACCTCGCTCAGCAGAGCGCCGACGACGCGCTGGTGGCTCTTCTCGGCAAGCTCGACAGCTTCCGCGGCGATAGCCGCTTCACCACGTGGGCCTACAAGTTCGCGCTGTATGAGGCGGCCGCGAAGGTGCGCCGGCAGGCGTGGCAGGGGCGGGAGATCCCGCTCGGCGACGAGACCTGGCCGCTGATCGCCGACGAGCGTCGGCGCACGCCCGAGCAGGAGGCCGAGAGCGCCGAGCTGTTCGCCGTCCTGCGGGCGGCGATCCACAACGAGCTGACGCCGCACCAGCGCGAGGTGCTGCTCGCGATCGCGCTCAACGACGTCCCGATAGACGTCCTCGCCGAGCGGTTGAACACCACGCGCGGCGCCCTGTACAAGACGGTTCACGATTCGCGCCAGAAGCTGAGAGCCGTGCTTGCCGCCAACGGACTCTCGATCGAAGAGCATCGGAGCTCGACATGAGCCAGAACGACCCACAAAGGCTGCTTGCCCGCCTGATCGGCCCTCCCGGCCCGGAGCTGACCTGCGAGCAGTGCTTCGACCAGCTCGACCGCTACGTCGAGCTCGAGCTGGCAGGGTCCGACGCGGACGCCGCGATCCCCGGGATGCACGCCCACCTGAAGGGGTGCCCGGCGTGCGCCGAGGACCGCGACAGCCTCCGCGAGCTGCTGCTCAGTGAGGCCCGCCCGGGCTCCTGAGATCGCGGAGGTGTGCGGTCTCGCGCAACGGGAAGACAGGAGATAGAGATGGCCAAGTTCCGCATCCAGCCGCACGTCCGCCTGCAGGAGTGGGTGGCAGACGAGAACGGGTACTTCGCCGAGGAAGGGCTCGAGTACGAGTTCGAGACCGCGGGCTTTGCCGGCGGCGGCGCGGGTGCCGACGCGGCCGTCCAGTCCGCCGACATCGCGCCGCTTGCGGTCCGAAGCGGCGCGCTCGAGGACATGGAGCAGGGCCGCAGCTGCGCGGTGTCCGGGGCGTGCCACTGGGCGGTCAACGCGGCGGCGTCGGCAAGTCACGGCAAGATGTGGGGCGCGGCCTACTCGGTCTGCAACTCGGGGATCTTCGTGGCTCCCGAGTCGCGGTATCAGAGGCCCGATGACCTCGCGGACGTCGAGGTCGGCGTCGGATTTCACTCCGGCAGCCACTATTCGGCGATCCAAGGGCTTGAGCCGTTCGTGCAGCGCGACCAGATCAAGCTGGCGTTCGTGGGCCGGCCGTTCGATCGGGTGCGGCTGATGCGTGAGCGCAGGATCGAAGCTGCCAACGTGTTCGGCGCGCAGTACTACCTGCTCGAGCTGGCGGGCTTTCGCAAGCTCGTCGACACGACGTTCATCATGGGCTTCCTCGTTCGCGACGACTCCGACCGCGGCGACTTGGAGGCCTACTTCCGCGCGATGCGCCGCGCTCAGCGTGAGATCGATCTGGAGGCCGAGCGCTACAAGCCGCTGTGGTTGCGGGAGATCCCTGCGGATCTGCTCGAGCTGGCCGACGTCCGGAGGTTCGGGACCGGTGAGCGAATCGTGTTCGAGCCCTACACGCGCGAGATGTTCGAGCGCACGCACCGGTGGATGGCCGAGTGGGATTTGTTCGACGCCTCCGCCCCGAGCCGCGCGTACGAGGATGCGGTCCTGACGTAGAGGCTGGACGCGAAACACGTGACATACCGGCGTTTCGCATCCCACCCGAGATCTTCCCCGGCGGGGGGAACACAGGCTGGTCGGCTAGCGTGTAAACGGTGGTCAGCGCCTTAGAAAGCGGCCGCCAGACGGTGTCCGTCCTCGAAGCCGATCCCGACCTTCGCGCGGGGCTGCCCGAACACGAGCTCGGTGCTGCCCACCGCCGCGCGATGGCGGCGGTCATCGAGCTTGCCCGGCCGGACTGGGACCCCAAGCCGATCGGCGAGCAGGCCGAGCCCGGGTGGCTCGGATTGTTCGTGGTCGAGGGCCTCATGATCCGCCGGGTTACGGTCGGCAAACGTGCGGCGTGCGAGCTGTTCGGGCCAGGCGACCTGCTACGTCCGTGGGATACCGATGGCGAGTACGACCCGCTCCCGATCAAGGTCGACTGGCTGGTGCTCAAGCCCGCGCGCTTGGCGGTGCTCGACACCGCGTTCGTATTGCGCACGGCCCGGTGGCCGAGCATCAACAGCCGCATCGTCAGCCGCGTCGTGCTACGCGCTCGATATCTGGCCCTCAGCCAGGCGGTGATGCATCTGCCCCGGGCACACCCGCGCCTGTTGATCCTGTTCTGGCTGCTCGCCGAGCGCTGGGGCACGGTCGGGCGTGACGGAGTTCACGTGACGCTTCCGCTTACCCACGAGGTGCTCGGCATGTTGATCGGAGCTCAGCGGCCAACGGTGACGATCGCGCTGCAGCGCCTGGCGCGGGCGGAACTGCTGACGAGGGAGAGCACGGATCGCTGGTTGCTGACAAACCATGCGATCGAGCGGCTGCGGCACCCGGAGAGCCTTGCGCTGGTCGAGGACGCCGGCGAGCTCGAGCACCTGGCTCGAGGCGGGTGAGTCCGGGTCGTCCTCTGGCTGACTTAGCGAAGCCGGCAGCCGGCGCCGCGGTCATGGGCACCGGGATCGTGTCGGTCGCGCTGTCCCTCGACGGTGTCAAGACGATTTCCCGGATCCTGCTGGCGATCACGGGGGTCATGTGGGTGACCCTTGCCGTTGCCCGTGCGGTCGCGCTCGCGCGGTGTGGGCGGTCGTATTCGCGGCGATGCTGCTCACGCGTCCTCGGCCAGCGCCTGGGGCACGAGCGCCGCGAATGCCACGAGGATGAAGGCGAGCAGGCTGACGACGCCGATCGCGTGTGCCCACGACGTCTCGGCCACGGTGAGCAGCCCGAAGCCGACGATCAGCAGCGCCACGGCGAGCCGGGCGCCGAGCGTCGGCCCCAGGAGCAGCTGCGCGACGCTGCTCTGGCGTGCGCTCGGCACCGCCTCGGTCGTCTCGCCGTGCTCTCCGAGGCGGCCACGCAGGGTGAGGGTGAACAGGAGTGCCAGAGCCGGGAACAGCAGGACGGCCCCCGCCAGGACGGCTACGACGACTGCCACCATCGTGTCGTGCGGGGCCGCGGCCTGGTCGATGGTGAGTCCTGGGAGGAGCGTCGGCCACCGCGCGAGCGCCCAGTCGGCGACGACGAGCGCCACGGCGAGCGCGGCCGTGTAGCGCGCCAGCTCGAACCGACGCGCCGTGTTAAGCCCCATCGTCGCCGTGCCCACCACGACCGACAGAATGAGGACCGCGAGCGCGGCGCCGTGGACGAGACCCGCGTAGAGCGGGTGGTCGTCGGCGTGGACGACGATGAGCCCGGCCAGTGCGAGGCCGCCGGCGGCGGCGCCGGCACCCAGCGCCCGTACCCGGAACGCCTCCACCAGGTCGGTCTCCCCGCGCGCGGCCGCGTCGGCGGCGAGGTACACGGCGGCCAGGTAAGCGGAGAAGGCCACCGCCAACAGGCCGATCAGGATCGAGGTCGGGTTCAGCCAGCTGGTGATGAGATTCCCCGCGGCGTTGCCGACCGGGACGCGCTGCGCCGCGATCCCGCCCGCGGCCGCGCCGAGCGCGAACGGCGTCACCAGCGACGCGACCGCGAACATGCCATCGATCGTCCGCAGCTCCCGGGTCCCGGCGGCGCCGGAGCGCAGCGCGTAGCTGGCGCCGCGCAGGATGATGCCGAGCCCGGCGATGAACAGCGCCACCGACAGCGTCGAGGCCACCGACCCGAAGAACACGGGGTAAGCGGTCCACG
>DASSGR010000200.1:0-20243 GCA_035693425.1 Solirubrobacteraceae bacterium | reverse complement strand
CGAGGTCAGGATGTAGATCGTCAGCGGCAGCACGAACGTCAAGAACGGCAGGATCAGCCCCAGGTAGGTGTTGTAAAGACCGATGTCGGTCCACAGCTTGAACAGAGGCGCCGCGATCGCGATCGGCGGGAACGTCGAGATCGACAGGACCACCGCCAGCAACACGAACTTGAGCGGAAACCGCAGGCGCGCCAGCGCGTAAGCGCAAAACGAGCCGACGGTCAGCGCGATCAGCGTCGCCGCGCCGGCGTCGATCAGGCTCGTCCGCAGCGCCGTGGTGAAGTCGCTGTTCTTGAAGATCGAGCTGTAATTGTCCAGCGACGGATGGTGCGGGTACAGGCTGCCCTGGGACAGCTCGGCTCCGGTCTTCAGCGACGTGTTGATGATCCAGTAGAACGGGAACAGGCAGAACAGAATCACCGCGACGACCCCGATCCACAGGAGGATCTGGTTTCGAATCGTGCGTCGCCGCCCGCTTCGAGCGCGGGATTTGGTACGCACCCGGACGCGTCCGCGTGCCACGGCCTGGGAGCTCATGTCTCAGCCGCCATCTGTCGAAGGTTGTCGCCGGCAAAGCGGATGTACACCATCGAGACGGCCATCACGATGATGAAGGTCAGCACCGACAGCGCCGAGCCCGGCCCGATCAGGCGGTTCGCGGTCAGCTGCTGGTAGGCGTACAGCGACAGCGTGGTGGTGCCGTTCGATCCCTGGGTCAGCACGTACGGGAGATCGAAGATCCGCAGCGCATCCAGGGTCCTGAAGATCAACGCGACCAGGATCGCCGGCTTGAGCAGCGGCAGCGTGATCCGCACGAACCGCTGCCACGCCGTCGCGCCGTCGACCTTGGCTGCATCGTAGAGGTCACTGGGAATCACCTGCAGACCCGCCAGCAGCAGCAGTGCCATGAACGGCGCGGTCTTCCACACGTCGGCGAAGATCATCACCGCGAGCGCGTAGCCGTTGTGGGCGAGCCACACGGTGTTCGCGCCCGGCAGGTGCAGTGCCTTGAGCACCTGGTTGAAGAAGCCGACGTCGGGCGCCACGATCGAGCGCCACATGATCGCGGTGCCGACCGTCAGGATCGCCCATGGAACCAGCACGACAGCCCGCAGCACCGAGCGTCCGCGGAACGCCATGTGCATCAGTAGGGCCATCGCCATTCCGATCACGAGCTCCAGCGCCACCGAGATGATCGTGAAGACGAACGTCGTCCTGACCGAGCTCCAGAACGTGCTGGACGTCACCGCGTCCTTGTAGTTGTCCAGGCCGACCCAGCGAGACAGGCCGGGGTGAATGACGCTGTACTGGTGCAGCGATAGCCAGATCGCGTAGATGATCGGATACGCCGCCACGATCAGGATCACGATCAGCGACGGGGAAACCATCGCCGCGGCTAGCCGCCGCTCGGAGAGCCCCGAGCGACGGCGTCGCGGTTTGACGAACGTTGCCTCAGCGGTCGTCGCCATGATGATTCGCTAGAACGTCTTGAGGGCCGAGTTGATCTGGTTCTGCGCGTTCTTTAGCGCGCTCGACGGCGCCGTGCCGTTCGATAGCGCCGAGTACACGTTCTTGTAGATCGCCTCGCTGATCTGCGGATATACCGGCGACACCGGCCGCGGCACTCCGTTCTGAACTGCTGTGAGCAGCTGCGGAGCGAACGGCTGGGATTTCACCACCGCCGGATCCTTGTAGGTCGCCGTCAGGACTGCCGGCAGCGACGACTTGATGAAGAACTTCTTCTGCGCCGCCGGACCGGTGGCGTAGTTGATGAAGCTCAACGCCGCGCCCGGGTTCTTCGAGTACGCCGAGATCCCGAGGTTGTAGCCGCCGAGCACGCTGGCGGCCTTTCCGCCCGCCCACGTCGGCAGCGGCTCGACCTTGAAGGGCACGTGGGCCTGCTTGGCCAGCGAGTAGACGTATGGCCAGTTGCGCAGGATCGACACCCTGCCGTTCTGGAAGGCGTTGCGCGACTCCTCCTCCATGTAGGTGAGATTGGCCTGCGGGATCGCCTTGTCCTTCATGCCCTGCTGCAGGAACGCGAGCACCTGCTGCGCCTGCGGCGAGTCGATCGTGGCCGACTTGCCGTCGGGCGATAGGACGCTGCCGCCGGCGCTGTAGAGCATCTCGAGGAAGTCCACGGTCAGCCCCTCGTAGGCCTGGCCTTGGAAGCCGAAGCCACCGTCGGTCTTGGCCATCTGCAGAACCTGCTGCCAGGTAGTCGGGGCCTGCGACACCTTCTTGTCGTTGTAGTACAGGAGGCCGGCGTTCGTGTTGAACGGGACTGCCCAGTACTTGCCGTTGATCTTTGCGGTGTTCAGCGTGGACGGGATGAACTCGGTCTGGCGTGCCTGGATGGCAGGCGAGACGTCCTTGAGCCATCCCTGCGACGCGAACTCCGCGGTCCAGATCACGTCCATGCCCAGCACGTCACATTCGGATGACTTGGCCTGTAGTCGCTGGGTGAGCTGGGTACGCTGCTGGTCGGCCGACGTCGGCAGCTCGAGCAGCTTCACGTGCACACCGGGGTGGGACTGGTTGTAGAGGCTCACCACCTGGCTGAACGCGCCAGTGGTGTCCTTGCCGATGCACCAGGTGACGTTGCCCTTGGCGCTCTGCGCCTGGGCCGGCGTGACCGTGCCGCCGCTCTGAACGGGGCCGGACGCACCGCTGGAGCTGGTGTTGCTGCTGCTGTTGCTGCTGCTGCTGCCGCATCCCGCCGCCACCGCAGCGGCGCACACGAGAATCGCCCCCAGCACTGCGAAATGCTTTTTCACGATCCTCCTCCTTTGACTTCCCCCCGGACTCATGGCACTGGGTAAGTACCCCGAGGCGCCAACGAACATGCCTGTTGTTGATGTGGTGTTTATTAGCGGCGTGTTGAGACGGCCCTCCCAGGCGCCCCGGTCGAAGCCCGCACCTCCAGAACGGGCCGGGAAGGTTCGTACGCCGGCGGCTCCTCGCCGTCGATGCGCGCCAACAGGGCCGCCGCCGCGGCTGCGCCGAACTCGGCATAGTCGACGCGTACGGACGTCAGGGCCGGCGAGGACAGCGCTGCCATCACGGAGTCATCGAAGCCGATCACCGACAGATCGTCCGGTACCGCCAGACCTCGGGCTCGAGCTTGCGCGATGAGCGCCAACGCGAGCGTGTCGCTCGAGCACACTACCGCCGTCGGCTCCCCGTCGAGCATCGCTGCCGCGGCGGCGGTGCTGTCGCCGCTGGCGTGCGCCACGGGCCCGGGCGTGAACCCGGCGGCCTGCACGGCCTCGCGCCAGCGCCACAGACGCCGCTGGACGTGCTCATAGCTCTCGCCGCCGCCGAGAAAACCAATCCGCTGGTGCCCCAGCGACACGAGGTGCTCGACCGCCTCGACCATGCCGGTGTCGTGATCGGTCTCGACCCACGGAAACGGCGAGCTGGGCTCGAGCCGCCCGGCGACGACGACCGGCAGCCCCGCGGCCTCCAACAGGTGCAGGCGCGGATCCTCAAGCTCCGGATCGGTGAGCAGGAACCCGTCCACCCGTCCACCCGCCGCCAGGCGTTCGTATGCTCCCAGCGTCTTTTCCGCGCCCGCCACTGGCACCAGGTGGAGCAGCAGCGCGTAGTCGGCCGCGGCCAGCTTGCGCTCGATGCCCGCCAGGAAGCGCACGAAGAACGAGTCGGCCTCGAGCTCCTCGGTCTGACGTGCGAGCACCAGGCCGATGGTCCGCGCGCGCGCCTCCGTGAGGGCCCGGGCGGATGCGCTGGGATGCCAGCCCAGCTCCTTGGCGGTCTGGAGGATGCGCGCGCGGGTCACCTCGCCGACGCCTGGCCGTCCGTTGACGGCGAACGACACCGCTGCAGGAGAGACGCCGGCCCGTCTCGCCACATCGGCGATCGTCGGACGCCGGCGCCGGTGTCCTTCCTCGGACGCTGGAACGGGACGATTCATCACGCGCTAGGCGGGGTAGAGTAGCACCGTTTGCTGAAGCGCTTTAGGAGCTCGTGCAAAATGCAAGGGCTCTATCGACGGAGGGAGGATCACGTGCAGGGAACACGTGTTTGCAGGCTCGTCCAGGCTACGACGGTCGCGCTCGCGGCCGCGCTCATTGCCTGCACGGCGGCCCAGGCCGCCACATCGCAGTTGTCCGTTACAACCCGCCTGTCCGACCGCCGCGAGGTGGCCTCGGGGCAGCGCTCGTACGCCGAAGGGTTCGAGGACGGGCTGTTCTATGCCAACGGCTGGCACACGACCGGCGAGATGGGCGGCGTGTGGACGCCGCCGCTGAAGCTGCTCGACGGCGTTTGGTTCGGGATCAACAACACCTGGGTCGGTCAGCCCACCAGTCCGGCCACCAGCGGTCAGGCCACCAGTCCGGCCACCAAGTTCACGAGTGGCTTCGGATACACCCAGTACGACTTCCAGGACGTGGACGGCCTGCACGTGCAGCGAACGGACTTTGCCCCCGACGCAGACCGCGCGGTGCTGTTCGGCCTCACGATGACCAATCCGGGGGCGGCAAAGACGGTGACGGTTAAGGTCGACGCGCATTCGGAGCTGATGACCGCCTACCCGTGGGGCTTCACGGGAGTAACCCCCAATGCGAGCGACAACCTACCCGACCATGCCGCGTTTGACGGCAACTCGCTGGCGTTCACCGATGACGGCTCGCTCCCCGGCGCGCCCGAGCACCACTACACGGCGCTCGTGGCGTCGACGCTGACGCCGCAATCCGGCACGGTCGACCCGTCCGACCCGGCCGGGAAAAACGGCTTCCGCGGCCCGCAGCCCGGCCGCGTCTGCACCGGCACCGAAAACCCCGCGCCGCCGCCCAGTGCGTGCGACGACGGTCCGTTCGGCAAGGGCGCCGGCGGGGAGATGGTCTACAGCGTCACCGTGCCCTCGAACGGGTCGACGACCCTGTGGGTCGCGGCCGCGGGCTCCGACAAGAGCACGACGGACGCCAAGAAGCAGCTCTCCAACGCACTTGCCAACCCGGCCGCTGAGCTGCAGAGCAAGATCGCCTCCCGCACGCGCCTCGACAGCTTCACTCAGGTCTCGCTCCCCGGCGACAGCACGCTGCAGGACGCGATCACGTGGGGCAAGCAGAACCTCGCCGATCTCACGCAGACCGCGTCGAACCTCCAGATCCGCTGGACCAATCAGGGAAAGCAGTTCCCGGCGCCGCTGGGCACCGTCAAGCACGCCCGGTGGTTCGGGGCGGGGTTCCCGGACTATCCGTGGATCTTCGCGACCGATGGTGAGTACACGGCGTTTGCGGCCGTGGCCCTTGGCCAGTTCCAGACGATTGAGGACCACCTGAAGGCGCTGCGCGACATCTCGGAGATCCTCAATAACGACTCCGGTGTCGTCGTCCACGAGACCGTCTCTGACGGCTCGGTGTGGTTCGGCCACGACAGTCAGACCACCAATCAGGACGGGACCAAGACCAACGACTTCAACACCGATGAGACGATCAAGTTCCCGAGCGCGGTGGCGTTGGTGTGGCGCTGGACCGGCGACAACAGGTTCATGGCGAGCATGTATCCGTTTGCCAAGAAGAACCTCCAGTACGTCGACCAGAAGCTCGACATCGACCACGACGGCTGGCCTGAGGGATCGGGGAACGTCGAGCGCCAAGGAATGGGCCCGGAGAAGCTCGACAACGGCGTCTACTACATCCGTGCCCTGCTCGACCTCGCCGACATGGCCAAGGCCAGGCACGACGGCGCGACGGCCCAGTGGGCAAACCACCTCGCCAACAAGCTGCTCAAGCAGTTCGACAGCACGTGGTGGGATCAGCAGGCGGCGCAGTACGCCGACTCGCTCAACCCCGGCCCCGACAACAGCCAGAACTACCAGAAGCACTGGATCGGCGTGGTGCCGATGGAGGCCCAGCTAACCCGTGGCGATAGCGTGGCTCCGGGCGTCGCCCCGTCCGACCATGCGACGACCGCGCTGGACGGCCGCCAGACGCCGGACTTCAGCGGTCAGCGGCCCGGCAACCTCGGGCTGTTCCACACCGGTGTCGGCGGCGGCTTCGACCACAAGGGCGACTTCGAGATCTTCTCGCTGACGACCTCGATCATGGCCGTCGGCGAGGGCAACTACGGTCGCCTCGGCCCTGGGCAGCAGCAGCGCTACACCGACGCCAACGCGGAAACGATGTTCTCCGAGCCGGCCACGGGCGACACGCCCGACGAACAGCCGGGAGCAATGCCCGAGATCTTCCCGTCGGCGCCGAATGGCGACCCCTCACAGGGGATCCCGCCCAATATCGACCGCTGCTGGACGTGCCGCTCGATGTTCATGCAGGCCTGGGGCAACTACGGCACCGCGTGGTCGGTGGTCAACCAGCAGCTCGGCGTTCGCCCGTTCCTGGGCGATGGCGCGCTGCAGGTCGTCCCGCAGGTGCCGGAGGGGCAGCCGAGCGTGGCGGGTTCGAACATCCGGCTTGGCGACGGCTCTGTCGATGTGTTCGCGTCACGCTCGGGCAATCTGTACACGACCACGCTTCAGCTTCATGGCCTGAGGCTGAAGACTGTCGAGATCGGCCACACCCTGCCCGCCGGCAGCCGGCCGCAGAACATCCGCCTCGACGGCAGCCGTGTCCACCATGCCACGGTGACGCAGACCAACCGTGGCGTCGAGGTCACGGTGCCGGTTGGCGGCGGCGGCCCGCACACGCTGACGATGACGACCTCGTAGGGGAGGGAGGCCAGCGCCGGCCGGGGCTTAGCTCCGACCCGGTCGGCGCCGGCGCTGTGTTTGCGGGCCTCAACGGCAGGCGCGGAGATGCACATCCGTCCAGCCCGGCTACAGGCGCGCGCGCTCTGGGCGATCGCGGCCGACACCGTGACTGTGGAAGGGATCCACGGCAGGTAAGACGCGTGACCACGGAGGTTTGACGGCGATGACGATGCCCGCTCTTGCGCTGGTAGGGGCCAGCGGACGCATCCAACACAGCACGGAGCCGTTCCGCATCCAATGCGGACGAGCCGCCGAGCTCTGCGAGCACCTGGCCGAGCTCGAGGGAGTCCTGAGCGGGCAGGCCGACCAGGCGGTCGCGCGCCTGGACGGCACCGAGGTCCGGATCGAGGCCGTGGTCGACGCGACCGACACCCGCTGCGCGCTGCTGACGCTAGCCGCCGACACGGCCGCTGCGCCCGCCGGCGAGAACGCGATCCTCCGCGAGCCCCTGGACGACAGCCCCGCGATCGTGTGGCTGAAGGACCTCGAGGGCCGGCACATACGCGTCAATCGCCAGTTCATCAGCGTGCTGGGCGGATCGGAGGAAGAGATCAAGGGGCGCACGGACGACGAGCTTCCGACGGCCGCGACGGTCGACGGCCCACGTCACCAGGATCCCGAGCGAGCGGCTTCGGAGCCGGTTGAGTTCGGCTACACCGTGCCCGCCTACCAGGACCGGCCAGCGCTGTCGGTGCTGCGTTTCCTCGTCCATGGGGCCGACGGCGAGCCGGTTGCTGTCTGCGGAGTGGCCGCGCCGATGGCGCAGTCCGAGATCGCCGAGAACGAAGCGTCTCGGCTGATGCAGCTGAATCGCTGGAGCCGCCTGGACCCCGAGGCGATTCGCGCTGACGTGCTCGACGAGTGGGGCGTGCGAGTTGGAGATGACTCTGACCACGTCGCGCTCGACCCGGTCGATCAAGTTGACGATTGGGAGATGGCGCCAGAACCCGTGGTCGCGCCCCAGCCGGTGGTCACGGTCGAGTCGGATTCCCGGTTGGAGGCCGAGCTTGCCGCCGCCACCGCAGCCCGCGACGAGGCTCTGTCGGCACGCGTCGCGCTCGAGGAGCGGCTGCATGCGCTCGAGGTGCAGCTGGAGCAGGCGCGATTCGCCGCCGAGCTCGGAGCACCGCCCGCCGACGTTGGTGTCGCGGAGGCGATCGCTGCCGCGCGCGCCGAGACCGAGGCGGCCCGGGCCGGCGTCGAACAGGCCAGAGCCGAGGCCGAAGCGGCTCGTTCGGTGGCGCTGACTGCGCACGCCGAGACGGAGGCTGCACGGGCCGAGGCTGAGGCGGCGCGAGAGGCTGCGAAGGGCGAGGTCGAGGCCGCGCGAGCAGACGCCGAGGCGGCTCGCGCGCAGATCGAGGGCGTCCACGACGAGATCGCATCGCTGCGCGCAGAGGCCGAGGCCGCCCGGACGGAAGCTTCGGCCACCCGAGCTGAGGCGATCTCGGCCTGGACCGAGGCCGAGACCGAGCGGACCAACGCGGGCCTCTTCGCAAGCCAGCTTGCCGACGCGCGCCGCCAGTTGCAGCACCAGCGCGCCCAGGCCGCGCTGGCACAGCAGCAGCTTCAGATCCCGCGCTGCAGCGCAGCCGCCCAGGCCTCGCGGCCGAACCAGAAGGGCCCGCGCCCCGGGCTGGGTGTCCAGATCCCGCTGCGCGCTCGCAAGCCTGCGGTCCAGCCGCTCGACCCGACCGTGATGTCCCAGCCGGCACCCGTGTCCGTGGGTGGGGGCTCGTCGCACCACGAGGGCCTTCAGGGCGGCGGATTGCTGGGCAAGCTGCGACCGCGCCGACGCCACTGAGTCGCCGTAGCCCGGTGGGTGTACCGTGACCCGACGCGGGTCTAGCCGCGCCGTATGCGAACATACGTTCGTATGCGGTGGAGCAATCTCAGTACAGAGGCGGAGCAGCGGGCGCGCCTGCCGGGGTACCGCGAAGAGGCGGTTGTGCGGCATTTCGACGCGCCGGAGGCGGTCGACATCCGTTTTTACGAGGTTCGGGCGAAGTCGATCCTGAACCACGTGCCGGAGGCGTCGCAGATGCCGTTCCGGTGGACGATCAATCCGTACCGCGGATGCACTCACGCCTGCGTTTTCTGTTTCGCTCGGCCGACCCACAAGTACCTGGACTTCGATGCCGGCCGGGACTTCGAGCGCGAGATCGTGGTCAAGGTCAACGCGCCCGAGGTATTGCGCGTCGAGCTCGCCCGGCCCTCGTGGAGAGGGGAGCACGTGGCGCTTGGCACGAACACCGATCCCTACCAGTGGGTGGAGGGCCGATATCGGCTGATGCCGGGGATCTGGGAGGCACTGCGCGACGCCCGCAATCCCTGCTCGGTGCTGACGAAATCGCCGCTGCTGCTGCGGGATCTGCCGCTGATGAAGGAGATCGCCGAGCACACGGAGTTCAGCGCCGCGCTGTCGGTTCCGACGATCGACGAGAAGGTGTGGAGGGCAACCGAGCCGCACACGCCAAACCCGAAGGCGCGGCTGGAAGCCGTTTCCGAATTGACGCGGGCGGGAATCCGCACCGGAGTGCTCGTGGCACCCTTGATGCCGGGCATCAATGACGCGCCCGAGCAAGTGGCCCCGATCCTGGAGCTGGCGGCAGAGGCCGGCGCGGACTACGTGACCCCGATTGCGCTGCACCTTCGCGGCGAGGTCCGCAAGCTCTTCTTCGACTGGCTGCGAGAGCACCGTCCGGAGCTCGTGCCACGGTACAAAGAGCTCTACCGGCGGGGCGCGTACGCGCCGCCGGAGGAGCGCCGCAGGCTCGGGCGGCTGGTCAATGGACCAGGCCGCGAGCCAAGGCACCGGATGCTGATCAGCACTGGCGCAAAAGCGCCGGAGCGGCAGCCGGCCGAGGCGGAGCAGGGCCGGCTGTTCTGAGGTCCCGCTGTGAGAACACACACACGAAGAAGTGAAACTTGCAAGCTGATCGCGTGATACTTAGATAGGAGGGCGCAGCCTAAAGAACATGATTCGAAACAGACTGAAAAGCGGACGGGACCTGGGTCTCGAGCGGATGTTCGAGACGCGGACCGATGCCTGGGAGAAGGTCGGCCTCGCCGCCAACGTCAGCCCCCGAGCGGTGAAGCGCGCGCAGCGGGAGATCGCCGTACTGGTGCCGCTGCTGATCGGCGTGCTCGTCGCCTACTCCGAGCGACACCACATCTTCGGCCATAGAGCCGACGTTCCGGTCCGCATCGCGACCGTGATCGTGCTCGCCGTGCTCGGTTGGGCGATCGCGCGGGCCGCCGGCCGTGCCGCGGCGCCCACGTTCTTCCGGCGCATGGATCCGTCGACGGCGGGAACTGTCGGGTTCGTGATTCGCCTCGCGACAATGGCGATCACGCTGCTCGCGGCGCTGCGGATTGCGCAGGTGAGCCCGAGCACGCTGCTGGCAGGGAGCGCGTTCACTGCGGTCATCCTCGGTCTTGCGGCCCAGCAGACGCTGGGGAACCTGTTCGCGGGGATGGTGCTGCTGAGCGCGCGACCGTTTCGCGTCGGCGAGCGCGTTCGGTTGCAGGCCGGGAATGTCGGCGGATCGGTCGAGGGGATCGTCAGCTCGCTGGGTCTGCTGTATACGACGCTGGCGCGGGGCGAGGACCGCGTGCTGATTCCCAACAGCGTCGTTCTGGCCGCGGCCGTCGTCCCGATCCGCGAGCCCGATCCCGTGGACGTCAAGGTCCGCCTGCGCAGCGGCATCAGCATGACCCAGATCCAGGAGATCCTCGACGATCAGGTCACGACCCCCACTCGATCGCCAGCGGCCGTCCTGCTCGAGGAGATCGACGGCGACGACGTCGTCGTGCGGGTCCAGGCCACGCCCGAGCGCGCCGCCGAGGGTGCCCGCCTCGCCGATGAGATCGTCGGCGCGCTGGCGACCGTTACCGGCGAGCACGCCACCGTGAGTGGCAACGCCGTCGGCCACGAGTAGCGGCGGCCACGAGCAACGTCGGCCGGACGCGTGTGTCTGAGGGAACGGCTCAGCGCCGGCTGCGCTGGCTCTCCGCCATGCTCTCCGCGATCTGGGCGCTGCCGAGCTTGCGGGCGGCTGCAGCCGCTAGCTCCGGCGCCACGCCCGCGAACGTCGCGCCCAACCGCAGGCCGAGTGGCGCGACTTCGAGCTCGGCGCGGTTGTGCTCGATCGCCTTGACGACCGCCGCCGCAACGTCCTCGGGCGAGCGGGTTCCGACCCCGCGCGGCAAGTCGACCTGAGAGTCGGCGAACATCCCCGCGTCGCGGATGAAACCGGGCAGCACGCTCGAGACGCCGACTCCGTGCGGACGCAGGTCCTCGCGCAGGCAGAGCGCAAACCCGCGTAGGCCGAACTTCCCCGCGGCGTAGATCGATGTTGCCGGGGTGGCTGCCTTGCTGTTCAGCGACGAGATGAACACCAGATGGCCGCGCCGGCGCGAGACCATCGGCGGTACGAGCGCGCGCGCGAGCGCGATCGGCGCACGCAGGTTGACCTCGAGCATCTCGTCGATCTGGTCCTGCGTGAGCTCGGTGAGCTCGGCCGCTCCGGGCAGGGCAGCGTTGGCGACCAGCACGTCGACCTGACCCGCCTCCTGCACGAGTCGATCAACCTCGGCGCGGCTCGACAGGTCACATACGACCGCGCGGCCGGAGATCTCGCTCGCCAGCGGCTCGAGCACCTCGACGCGGCGGCCGGTGACGGTGACCGTCGCTCCGCGGGCAGCGAGCAGGCGGGCGATCGCCTGGCCGATGCCGCCGGTCGCCCCGGTCACGAGCGCGTTGCCGCTGACTGAGGTCACCGGCGCCAGTGTATTCGGGCGGATTGGGCGGCGACGCGGCCGCCGCGGCTCAGTTCGGGAACACCGCGACGGTCGCCGTGAACCCGTGCAGGAAGCTGCGCCCGCCCACCGGCCCGATCTCGCCGGCGGCGAAGAAGCCTGCAGCCGGAGCGCCGCGCAACTCGTGCTGGACGGCTGCCGCATCGTGGTCCGGGACGCCGAACATCGAGCTGCCGCGGCCGTTGCATGAGAACACGATCGCTCCCGCGGGCGGCCTGTCGCCCATCGCCTCCACGTGCAGCCGCAGTGCCCGGCGAAAGTCCTCATCCGCCGACTGTGCGTCCCGCGCGTGCAGCCTCAACACCTGTCCCGGACGCACCGACGCCGACACCGCAAGGCTGCCCGAGTCCGGGTCGGCGCCCAGCACGCCGCGAACCAGGAAGTCGCCCTGCTGATAGTCGGGCTTGCCTCCGTCGATCACGATCCCGATCAGGAGTCCGCCGGCGACCAGGGTCCGCTCCCGTGGCGACAGCTCGGCGATGATGTGCTCCACGGTCTCGAGCGCCGGCCGCCCTGCGAGCTCGTTGATGACGTTGCCCTCGCCCGCGGTGATCGTGACCTCGCGTCCGAGTGGGGCGGCCCCCTGCGACACGCACGCCAGCATCTCGACCCCGTCCAGCCGCACGCCGACGGCGCCGGATTCGTGTACCTCGTCGCCGCAGAACACGGCGCCCTGGCCGTCCGGAGTGCGCCCGCTCGAGATGCCTCCGAGGATCGGCACCCCCGGCGCGGCGTCGCATAGCAATGCGAGCGCGGCGTCGGTCGGGAACGAGTACGGATCAGACAGCATCAGCATCCCGCTTGAGTCACCAGGTTCCGGGAATCCCTCGATCGTCTGTTCGACGCCGTCGTCGGCGAGCGTCGCGTGAAACGGCGTGGCGCTACCTTCGCCGCCGAATGAACCCGCCCACACGGCCACCGCGGTTCCCGCCTCGAGCTCACGGCCGCCGCCGATCACGCCACCCGCACCGCAGCCTACGAGCGCCGCCGGCGCCAGCACGCTGCCGACGCCTTCGAGCGTCGCCTCGGGCGCCGCGAGGTGCGCGCCACTTGCGAACACGAGCGCCAGATCGGTGGGCTCGCCTCCGAGTTGCTCGTGGGCCAGCCTCGCCGCCGCAACCCCGGCCGAGAGCGGATCGTGCCCGGCTGATATGCCTGCCCCGACCCTCACCCGCCCGGTCGCGCGCCTTTCGCGATCATCGCTCTACGATACTCCCGCCCAATGGCGCCAGCGGACGTGATCGCCCTGTTCGGTCCGACCGGCGTGGGCAAGACAGACGTAGCGATTGAGCTCGCCAACCGGTTGCGGGAGCGCGGCGAGCGTCCCGTCGCCGTCTCGGCCGACGCGCTTCAGGTGTACTCCGGCCTGGAGCTTCTGACCGGTGCCGCGAACGCGCAGGAGCGCTCCCAGCTCGAGCACCGGCTGATCTCGTTTCTGCCCGTCGACGCTAGCTTCAGTGTGGGGCAGTACTCCGAGCTGGCGCACGCCGAGATCGACGGGGTCCTGTCGACTGGAGGGCGTCCGATAATTGTCGGCGGCACGGGGCTGTACCTGCGGGCCGCCCTCACGGAGCTGCGCCTTCGGCCGCCTCCGCCGGAAGGGGTCCGCGAGCGCTGGATGGCCGAGCTCGAGCGCCGGGGACCGGTTGCGCTGCACGGGGTCCTGCGCGAGCGCGCGGCGTGGGCCGCGGAGCCGATCGAGCCCACCGACTCGCAGCGGATCGTTCGCGCTCTGGAGCTCCTGGACGCGGGCGAGCTCGAGCCCCCGGAAGGCGAATCGCAGCTATGGACCAGCGACGTCCGCTATCCGACGCTGCTGATCGGCCTGGTGATGGCCCGCGAGCGGCTGTACGCGCGGATTGACGAACGCGTGGACCAGATGATCTTGGACGGCGCGCCCGAGCAGGTCCGTCGCGCTAATGCCGCCGGAGCGTCGATCACGGCGCGCAAGGCGCTGGGCTTCGAGGACCTGCTGACCGGGGACGTGGAGTCGATGAAGCGCCGGACCCGCAACTACGCACGTCGCCAGCTCACCTGGATGCGCAAGCTGGCGGACGTCAACGTGATCGACATGACGGGCAGGTCGGCGGCCGCCGTCGGCGAGGAGGTGTTCCGCCTCTGGCAGGGCTCCTGACGATCCCGGATTCGGTCACGGCAGCGGCGTGAACGGGTACATCACCACCACCGCGATTGCGATCGTCACGATCCACGCCCAGATCCACCGCGGCGGCGGCCCGATCCGCGCGACCAGCTGCGCCGCCGCGATGTAGATCCCCGGCATCACGATCACCATGTAGTACAGGTAGCTGGTCCGGTTGTCGATCAGGCTGAGCAGCACAAAAGGCAGGAAAGTCCCTGCAAACCACGCTAATCCGAGCAGCTCGACATCGCCGGCCACGGACCTGCCGGGGCCCAGGGCCCTCCACGCTGTCGTGGCCAGGCCCGGCAGCCCGACCAGCAGGATCGCCGGGCTGATCATTCCCAGGAAGTGCGCCTGCGGATGCACTCCGAACAGGCCTGGGACTGGCCGTTGCGGGTTAATGTTTAGGTAGAGGATCGGCTTGATATCCACAAGCCATCCCCACGGGTACGACGCGATCCCCTTGGGCCCGCGCGGACTGGTCTGGTGGGCCCCGTAATCGAGTAAGTATCGAATGTGCCCGAACACCCCGCCGCCGACCAGCTTGTGCGTCAGCGGGTCGTACGGCGGCGCAATCACGTCGAGTAGCGCGAGCAGGCCGACGAACACCGCTGCCGCGGCGGCCGTGCACATCGCCACCCTTGCAAGCGCTGGCCCCACCGCGCTGCGATCCCGGTGCGCCCGCAGCAGCTCGAGCGCCAGCAGCGCGAGCAGCACGTAGGGCGTCACCTCCTTGGCGCAGGCGCCGACCCCGACCACCGCTCCCGCGAACAGCGGCCGGCCGCGCAGGTAGAGGACGGCGGCCCAGATCATCGCTGTCACCGCGTAGATGTCGAGGGTCGCGATCCGCGAGTGCACGAGCAGCAGGTTGTCTGCCGCCATGAGCGCCGCGGCGCCCACACCGACCCAGGGTCTGCCGCCGGCAGCTGTGACCAACGCGAACATCCCCAAGATCGCGAGCGAGCCCAGCAGGATGCTGGGCAGCCGCCACGCCAGCGGTCCGTCGCCGAACAGCCCGATCGCACCCGCGACGATCGCCTTGGCGAGCTGGGGATGCTCGGAGTTGGGGTCGTCGCCGGCCGGTATGCCCGTGTAGTGGGCGCCCGGCGGGAGCTGCACTCCGGCAATCACACGCGCGGCGTTCACGTAGTACGACTCGTCGAACACCAGCACGTGAGCAGAGGCCGACTTGCACGGCTGATGACATGGACTGCCGAGAAACGCGACGCGTGCCGCCAGCGACAGCACGGACACCGCTACCAGCGCGGCGATCGGCGTGGCCCAGCGGCGCTGGGCGCGCAGGTGACGTCCGGGTGTTGCGAGCGTGACCATGAGCCGGAGCGACGCTACACATACACTGCGGCCGCGTGGAGTTCGAGAAGTGGCAAGCCCTGGGCAACGACTACGTGATCGTCGAAGCGCAGGCGCTGGAGTTCGAGTTGACGCCGGCTAGGATCCGCGCGATCTGCGCGCCCCATACCGGCGTGTTCGCCGACGGGATCATGCTCCTCTCGGCCCCGGACGAGCCGGGCTACGTGGCTCGGCTTCAGATCTTCAACCCCGATGGCTCGGAGGCAGAGCTCTCGGGCAACGGTGCGCGCGAAGCAGTCCTGTACCTGAGGCGCCGGGGCTGGACGAACGAGGACACGTTCTCGATCCAGACCGCGGCTGGCCCGATCCGCCCGACGATCACCTCAGCCACCGAATGCACCGTCGACATGGGCCGCGCGCGCCTACAAAGCGACGACTACCCCTCCGGGGCTCCCGATGGCCGGGGCGAGCTCACCGCGGACGGCCGTAGCTGGAGCTTTCAACACGTCCAGGTCGGCAATCCACAGTGCGCGATCGCGGTCGAAGACGAGCGGTCGCTGTCGGCGCTTGACCTGCGCTCGATCGGCCCGGCGCTCGAATCCCACGAGCTGTTTCCCAACCGCACGAACGTCTCCTGGTTCGCTGTTCGCGATCCGCATACCATCCGCGTGCGGATCTTCGAGCGCGGGGTGGGGGAGACGTCGGCCAGCGGGACCGGCGCCACCGGCGCCGCCGTCGCCCATGTGCTGGCCGGCGGACGTTCACCCGTGACTGCCGTGCTGGACGGCGGCAGCCTCGTGGTCGAGGTGGGGGAGGGGCTTGACATAACGCTGAGCGGCTGGGCGGTGCCCGTGTTCGCCGGCCGGCTGACCGACGACTTCATAAAGGAGCTGCATGCGACCGAGTAGCCGCCTCGAGCGAATCCCGCCATACCTGTTCGCCGAGCTGGAGCGCAAGGTCGCGGCCAAGCGCGCCGCCGGGACCGACGTGATCAGCCTCGGGATCGGCGATCCGGACACCCCGACATACGCGCCGATCGTCGAGGCCGCGCAACGGGCGGTGGCCGACCCGAGCACGCACACGTACCCGAGCAACCGCGGACGCAAGGAGTTCCGCGATGCCGTCGCCGCCTTTTACGCGCGCCGGTTCGACGTGGGCCTGGACCCCGACACCGAGGTGATGTCGGCGATCGGCGCCAAGGAGTGCATCTTCAACCTCAATCTCGCGTTCCTCGACCCCGGTGACGTCGCGCTCGCGTCGGACCCGGGCTACCCGGTGTACACGGGCGGCCCGCTACTGGTCGGCGGCGAGCCCGTGCTGATGCCGCTTGTCCCCGACAAGGGCTTCGCGCCCGACCTCGCCGCCATCCCGCTCGATGCGCTGTCGCGCGCGCGGCTGATGTTTCTGAACTACCCCAACAACCCGACCGGCGCGATCGTCCCTGACGGACTGTTCGAGGAGGTCGTCGAGTTCGCCCGCGCTCACGGGATCCTGGTCGTCCACGACAACGCCTACAGCGAGACGACGTACGACGGCTACGTAGCGCCCTCGTTTCTGCAGACGCCTGGGGCCAAGGAGGTCGGCGTCGAGGTGTTCTCGCTATCCAAGGGCTACAACATGACCGGGTGGCGCTGCGCGGCGATCGTCGGCAACGCCGGCGCGATCGAGCTGTACTGGCGGCTGAAGTCAAACGTCGACTCGGGGAACTTCGACGCCGTCCAGCTCGCCGGAGCCGCGGCGCTGGCGCCGGAGGTGGACGCGGACGTGCACGCGATGAACGAGGTCTATCGCCGCCGACGCGACCTGGTGTGCGATGCGCTCGCGCAGGCGGGCGTGGACGTGACGCGGCCAAAAGGCACGATCTACATCTGGGCGCCGATCCCACCGGGGTTCGATTCGGCGGCCGCGTACTGCGAGTACGTGCTCGAGCGCGCGGCCGTGGTGATCTCCCCAGGCGGGGCATACGGGACCAGCGGCGAGGGCTTCTTCCGGATCTCGCTCACGACCCCAGACGACCGGCTGCTGGAGGCCGTCGAGCGCATTCGTCGGCTGTAGCCACCGCTTACTTCACGACACGGAAGCTGTGCACCGCGCTGAGGACCTCGCAATGGGGCGCCTGGCACAGCGGCGCGGTGTACTCGGCCTGCCAGAAGTACTTACCCGGCGTGGCGTTCCAGGCGCCCGGGAACACAAACTTTGCCCTGTAGGTGAAGACGCCGGGCTTGACCTGGCGAAACTTGATGAACGTGCACTTAGCGTTGCAGCCCTTGGGCGCAGGCTTCAGCAGGATCAGGCGCGCGACGGCCTTGCGCGTCGGCCCGACCGCGGCGTACAGGCTATGTTCGCTCGCCGGTAGATGAACGTTCGCGCGTAGCACGATGTGCCCAGCATGAACAGGCTTGCCGTTGCCCGGCGACTTGAGCGCCGGGCGGCGGAACGATGCGGCGAGCGCGACCGCCGCCACTACCAGCGATCCTACGAGCACGACCGCGAGCATTAGCAAGACCGGTCGTCCCGGACGGTGACTCATGATTCGACTCCCTCTCTAGCTTCGGCCGCGCGGGAGACGATAGTCATTACCATCAGCTTTGTGCAACGTACCCGCGGCGGCCGCACCCCGGCCTCGTCTTTGAACACCACCAACGGACAGCGCGCGCGAGGACGCGCGCGTCAACGTGCCTACATGATCGCCGCGTTGCCCGACGGCCAGCCCGAGCAGCTCACCGAGCTGCGGGAGCTGCTGCGCACGGCGGGTGTGGCCGACGTCGGCGAGATGGTCCAGCGCCGAGAGCATCCCCATCCCAACAGCTACCTGGGCGCCGGCAAGGTGGACGAGCTCAAGGGCGAGCTCGCCCGCGCCGACGCCAACCTCGTCGCCTGCGACGACGAGCTGTCGCCGCGCCAGGAGCGCAACCTCGAGGCGGCGCTCGGGGTGCCGGTGATCGACCGCACCGCGATCATCCTCGACATCTTCGCCTCCCACGCCCACAGCGCCGAGGGCAAGCTCCAGGTCGAACTGGCGCAGCTCGAATACAACCTTGCGCGGATGCGGGGCCTCTGGTCGCACCTGGAGCGGCTCGGAGCGGGACGTATCGACGGCGGTATCGGAACCCGAGGACCGGGCGAGACGCAGATCGAGACGGACCGCCGGCTGGCCCGCGACCGGATTTCGGCGCTGAAGCGAAAGCTTGAGCACGTGGCTTCCAGCCGCTCTGTGATGCGCGCGGAGCGCGAGCGCGCGCATCTGCCACAGGTGGCGCTGGCCGGGTACACGAACGCCGGCAAGTCGACGCTGCTCAACGCGCTCACCGGCGCCACGATCGGCGTCGGCGACCGTCTGTTCCACACGCTGGACCCGACCACGAGGGTCATGCACACGGGCGGGCGCGACTACCTGCTGACCGACACCGTCGGGTTCATCCGCAAGCTTCCCCACCAGCTCGTCGACGCGTTCGGCGCGACGCTCGAGGAGACGCGACTCGCCGACCTGGTCCTGCACGTCGCGGACGCATCGGTCGACGAGGACGAGATGACGGCGATGATCCGCGCGGTCGAGGACGTGTTGCACGAGATCGGCGCCGACGAGGTTCCGCAGCTGCTGGTCCTGTCCAAGGCCGACCGGATCGACGACGAGCGCCGCGCCGAGCTCGAGCTCCGTCACCGCGACGGCGTGCTCGTCTCGGGGATCAGCGGCGAGGGAATCGACGTGCTGGCGCAACGGATCGAGGACGAGTTCGCGCGCACGCTGCGCGAGATCGAGCTGCTGATCCCCTACGACGAGGGCAGCCGCCTGGCCGAGCTGCACGAGATCGCCGGCGACCTCGAGCGGGAGGAGACACCCGAGGGGGTCAAGGTGGTGGCGCGGCTGCCGGCCTCACTGGCCGGCCGCTACGAGCCGTACGCGCTCAGCGGCCGTCCGTGATGAGCCTCCGAGTGCGGCGGGTCGACCCGCGGGCGGTCCTGCCAACCCGCGCGTACGCCGGCGATGCCGGACTCGACCTGTACGCGCTCGACGACGGCGTGCTGGCGCCCGGCGAACGGGCCAGCGTGCGGACGGGCATCGCGATCGAGATCCCCGAGGGCCAGGCGGGGCTCGTGCTCCCGCGGTCGGGGCTCGCGCGGCGGCACGGGATCTCGGTGGTCAACGCACCCGGCCTGATCGACGCCGGCTACCGCGGCGAGGTCGAGGTGCTGCTGCTCAACACCGATCGCTCTTCGCCGTTCTCGATCGCGGCGGGCGACCGGATTGCGCAGCTCGTGATCGTCAGCGTACATGCGCCGAGGGTGGTTGAGGTGCAGGAGCTGGCGCTGTCCGAGCGCGGCTCGGGCGGCTTCGGCTCGAGCGGCTCCTGATTCTGGCCCGCGCTGCCGCGGTCAGCTGCCGTTGGCGGGCTGCTTGATCAGCCCGTGGGCGATCAGGAATTTGCGCGCGACGGCGGCCGGATCCTGGTGTGAGACCTCCACGGCGGCGTTGAGGCGTCGCATCACCCCCAGCGTCAGCAGCGAGCTGACCTTGTCGACCGTCGCGGCGAACACTGGTCCCTCGATGTCGAGCAGCCTCGGCGAAGCGACGGGCACCACGTTGCCCCATCCCAGTGCGTGGCGGGGGTCCTTGAGGAGCCTGTAGTTGCCGGACGTGAGCTCGCCGTCGGTGGTGTTCACGTCGGCGGCCTGCACGGTGCCCTGGGTGAGCGCCTGATACTGGGCGCCGAGGTCCAGAGGCTTGAACGTTGCCGGCACGAACGCGTAGGCCTGCTCGAGCTGTGGCAGCCCGTTCGGGCCCTGCTGGAACTGGGGTGGGGCGCCGAGCGTGAGCGTCGGCGCCACCCTGTGCAGGTCGCGCACCGTCGAGAGGTGGTGCTCGAGCGCGTACTGCGCGGTGACGCCGATCGCGTCGGTGTTGCTGAACGGCGTCGGGTTCAACAGCTCGAGGCCGTGTGCGAGCGCGTAGCGCTGTGCCGCCTGGTAGGCCTTGGACGCGGTTTTGAACCCGTGGTGGTAGCCGGCCACCGCCGTGTTCCACGTCTGGAGGTACTCGGGGTACATTGCCAGCCGCCCGCTCTGCAGCGCCTGCAGCGTCACCTCGGTGGGGCCGATGTTGCGGTTGAGCATCACCTTGAACCCCTTGGCGGATAGCGCCTGGTAGTAGAGCTCTCCGAGCACGAACTGCTCGGTGGTGTTCTTGTCGCCGATCGTCACCAGCGGCTTGCCGGTGCCCGGCGACGTCGTGGTCCGAGG
>DASSGR010000199.1:0-35158 GCA_035693425.1 Solirubrobacteraceae bacterium | reverse complement strand
AGCTCAGGCAGGCGGGCCGCCTCGAAGCGGGCTTCGTTGCCATCCTGCGGCCGGACGGCATGGAGCTCAAGGACAGCCAGACCGGCGAGCAGGAGGCGGTCGACGGGCCGACGGCAATCGTCGCGCGCGTGTTGCGCGGACGGCATGGGATGGGCGCCGGGCTGTGAAGGCTCCTCCGGCGGCCAACCGCTACCGCGACGCCTGGGCCGGTGACCTCCGCGCATCCGATGAGGGCCGCGAGGTGCGCGTCGCCGGCTGGGTCCACCGCCGCCGCGACCACGGCGGGCTGATCTTCATCGACCTGCGCGACCGCGCGGGCCTCCTGCAGCTCGTGTTCCACCCCGAGACGTCGCCGGAGGCGCACAAGGCCGCGCACGCGCTGCGCTCGGAGGACGTCCTGACGGCGGTCGGCACCGTCGTGCGGCGCGAACCGCAGAACGTAAACCCGAACATCGCGACCGGCGAGATCGAGCTGTCGGTGACCGAGCTCGAGATCCTCGACGATGCCGCCACGCCGCCGTTTCCGGTTGACGAGGACGTCGCGGTCGACGAAAGCCTGCGACTCAAGAACCGCGCCGTGGACCTGCGCCGTGCTCCGATGCTGGAGGCGTTGACGATCCGCCACGACGCAGTGGCGACGATGCGAGAGGTCCTCAACGAGCTCGACTTCCTCGAGATCGAGACGCCGTTTCTGACCCGGTCCACGCCCGAGGGAGCCCGTGATTTCCTGGTGCCCGCGCGCACTCAGCCGGGTTCGTTCTACGCCTTGCCGCAGTCGCCGCAGCTGTTCAAGCAGTTGCTGATGATCGGCGGCATGGAGCGCTACTACCAGATCGTCCGCTGCTTCCGCGATGAGGATGCGCGGGCCGATCGCCTCCCGGAGTTCACCCAGCTCGACATCGAGATGGCGTTCGTCGACGAGGACGACGTGATCGACACGAGCGAGGCGGTGATGGGAGCGGTGTTCGAGCGCGGCGGGTTCGACGTAGCGCCGCCACCGTGGCCGCGGATGACGTTTGCGGAAGCCGTCGCCCGGTTCGGCTCAGACAGACCCGACACGCGCTTCGGGCTCGAGCTCAAGGATCTCGGTACCGCCGTGGCCGGCTCCGAGTTCAAGGTGTTCTCGGGCGCGCTCGAGTCGGGCGGGGTCGTGCGCGGGATCAACGCCGGCGCTCGTGAGCTGTCGCGCGCCGATCTCGACGGGCTCACCGAGCTCGCCAAGCAGCACGGCGCCAAGGGGCTGGTGTGGGCGTTCGTGGAGCCCGACGGCTGGCGCTCGCCGATCGCGAAGTTTCTCTCAGAGCAGGAGATCTCCGCGACCAACTCGCGCCTTGAGGCATCCGAAGGCGACCTGCTGCTGATCGTCGCCGACGAGGTGACGACGGCCGGGCAGTCGCTGGGGGCCTTGCGGCTCGAGCTGGGGCGGCGCTTCGGCCTGATCCCGGAGGGCCGACACGACATCCTCTGGGTCGTCGAGTTCCCGATGTTCATGTGGCATCCCGACGAGCAGCGCTGGGACGCCGAGCACCATCCGTTCACCGCGCCCTCCGGGGAGCTCGACGATCCGGCGAACCTGCTGTCGCGCTCGTATGACCTCGTGCTCGACGGCAACGAGATCGGCGGCGGCTCGATCCGTATCCATCGCCGCGACGTCCAGCAGCGCGTGTTCGAGATGATCGGCATGAACGCCGAGGAGGCCCAGGCGCGGTTTGGCTTTCTGCTGGACGCGCTGCGCTACGGCGCGCCGCCACACGGCGGGATCGCGATGGGACTGGACCGAGTCGCAGCGCTGCTGGCCGGGCGGGAGAACATCCGCGAGGTGATCGCGTTTCCGAAGGCGACCAGTGGCGGCGATCCGCTCACCGGCGCGCCGGCGCCCGTGGAGCCCGCCCAGCTGCGCGAGCTGGGACTCCGGCTGGCCTGACGTTCAGTTGGTGATCAGGCCGCGAGCGGAAGCTCGGCGATCCCGAGCGTGTCGCCCGTAAGCGCCAGTGCCTCGATCAGTGGCTCGACCATCGTCTGCGTCCAGCGTCCGCTCGACAGCAGCTTGGAAAGCAGCTCCTCGGCGTGCTCGAACACGGCCCGGGCAACGCTCGGGTCGTTGGTGAGCAGCAGGTCGTCGGCGGCGTCGTACAGGACCGCACGCTCCTCGGGGAGGAGCTTGCTCTGAGACAGGTCGTCCAACTGGCTCTTGGCCTGGACGTATGCGGCGTGGCGGTCGGCGTTCATGGGCGGGTGATCGGCTCAGGAACTCGATGCTTTAGAAAGAAGTCCTTACGGGATGCGAACTGCAAAGGCGGTCTTCCCGTCTGCCCTGACATCAAACGCTCAGGTCTTCGCTCTGGCTGCCGAATAAGGGCTTGATGGCGAATCTCCCACGTCCTTTGATCGGCCTGCTGGTCGCCACGGTCGCGTTCTTCGCGGTGTGGACGGTCGCGCTCAGGCCGAGCTCATCCGGCGGCCCGGTCTCGAGCTCGAGCAGCCCGGCTCCGGCTGCCAGCCACCCCAAGACTGCTGCCCCCGCGCACGCGGGCGCTGACTCGACCGCGACGCACGCAGCCGCCGCCTCCCACGCGAGCGCGACCAGCGCGAGCGCGAGCGCGACGAAGGCGAAGCCCGTCGCCAAGCCCGCCGTCAAGCACACGGTCTCCCCGCAGCAGCGCCAGAGCATGATCGAGGACGGTCTCAATCACCACAAGGTGCTCGCGATCCTGTTCTTCAACCCGGCCGCCGCCGACGACCAGGCCGTCAAGCACGAGCTGGACGAGATTCCGGCCCGCGGCGGCCAGGTGGTCAAGCTCGCCGTTCCGCTGAGCGAGCTGACCCGCTACCCGGTGATCACCAACCAGGTGCAGGTCACCGAGTCGCCGACGCTGGTGCTCATCGACGGCCAGCGCAAGGCCGACCTGCTGACGGGCTACCTCGACCAGCTCGAGCTTTCTCAGCGCGTGTCAGACGCGCTCGCCGTCAAGTAGTCCCGCGCGTCGGTCTATTCTCGCGAGCGTGGACACGCTCGCGTTCGAGCATCACCTGACCTCTCCGCAGGGGCATCGCCATGTCCCCGACGACGCCTGCACGGTGACAGCCGGCGGTGGGTCCTGCTGCGACACCGTCGAGATCTCGATCAGCGTCGCGGGCAACGGGGTGCTCGACGCCGGCTTCGATGCGCACGGGTGCGGTGCTGCGACGGCGGCGGGTAGCGCCGCCGTGACGCTCGTGCGCGGCGCGTCCGTGCTCGAGGCGGCGCGCGTCGGCTCGCGGGAGATCTCCGACGAGCTGGGAGGGCTCAGCCCGGCCAAGCTGCACGCCGCTGAGGTCGCGGCCGATGCGCTGGCCCGCGCGCTCGGCGTCGCAGTGCGCGAGCGCGGCGAGCTCGAGCGGCCGGCGTCCGGGCAGCGGTCGCTCGTGGCGATGAGCGGCGGCGTCGACAGCGCGGTTGCAGCCCTGCGGTGTGCGCAGGCGGGGGAGACGGTCGCGGTGACCCTTGAGCTGTGGGCTGACGCCGAGAACGACGCGGAGCGCAGCTGTTGCTCGGCGACGGCGGTCTCCCAGGCACGGTCGCTCGCACACTCGCTCGGCCTGCCTCACTTCACGATCGATCTGCGCCGAGAGTTTCGCGACGGTGTGGTGGCGCCGTTCATCTCCGGCTACGCCGACGGCGAGACTCCCAACCCGTGCGTCGGCTGCAACGGCCACGTCCGCCTGGACGCCATGCTCGAGCTCGCCGACAGGCTGGGCTGCGACACGCTGGCGACGGGCCACTACGCCCGGACGGCTGAGCAGGAGCATTGCGAGGGGCCGCTGCTCCGCGTCGCAGCCGACGCGGCCAAGGACCAGACCTACATGCTCGCGGCGCTGTCGCCAAGGTCGCTCGCGCGGATGCGCTTCCCGCTCGGCGAGCTGACCAAGCCGGAGGTCCGTGAGCTCGCGGCAGCCGCAGGATTGCCAGTCGCCGCCAAGGCCGACTCTCAGGACCTGTGCTTCATGGCCGGGACCGACCGCGCCCGGTTCCTCGCGCGGCATGGCGGTCTCGGCGACCGGCTCGGGCCGATCGTCGACCAGGAGGGCCGCGTGATTGGTCGCCATCGCGGCCAGCACCGCTTCACCGTCGGCCAGCGCAAGGGACTGGGCATCGCGGCCGGCGAGCCGCTGTACGTGATCGACAAGAACGCGGAGTCAAACCGCGTCGTGGTCGGGCCTCGCGAGGCGCTGCAGAGCTCGCACGTGACGCTTCGAAACGCCCGCCTTCACCGCGACGGCGCTCGGGTCGATTGCGTCAAGCTCCGCTATCGCTCGCGTCCGCTGGCGGCCCGGGTGGTGGAGGCGGCGGCCGGCGGGCGGCAGGCGTCGCTGACCCTGGAGCTGGCCGACGCTGCGGACGCCGTCGCGCCAGGACAGATGGCGTGTCTGATGGACGGCGAGCTGGTGATCGGATGGGGCACAATCGTCCGCCCCCGCCCGGCGGAAGCGCTAGCCAGCTAGCTGCGCGGCCCACGCGGCCGCGCCTACACTCAGTGTCGCGATGATGACAACCGACGAGATCCGCGACACATTCACCGAATTCTTTGTGGCGCGCGACCACAAGCGCCTGCCGTCCTCGTCGCTGATCCCCGCCGAGCACGACCCCTCGGCGCTGTTCACGGTCGCCGGGATGCATCCCCTCAAGCCCTACTTCCAGGGCGTCGAGCGACCGCCACATCCGCGCGTGACGACGTGCCAGAAGACGTTTCGCACCGCCGACATCGAGATCATCGGGACCACCACGCGGCATCTCACGTTCTTCGAGATGCTCGGCAACTTCTCGTTCGGCGACTACTTCAAGCGCGAGGCCGTGCGGTTCGCGTGGGAGCTGTCGCTGGACGGCTTCGGGTTTCGCCCGGAGGACATCTGGATCACGGTGTTCGCGGGCGACGAGGAGCTGGGGCTCGGCCTCGACGAGGAGGCGGTGCAGGCGTGGCTCGAGGTGGGGGTCCCGCGCGAGCGGATCGTGGAGTGCCCCCGGTCAGAGAATTTCTGGCAGGCCGGACCCACTGGTCCGTGCGGCCCTTGCTCGGAGCTGTATCTCGATCGCGGCCTGGACTTCGGCAAGCCCGACGACCTGCCGGGCGGCGACAACGAGCGCTTCCTCGAGTACTGGAACCTGGTGTTCATGCAGCTGGACCAGAACCCCGTCAACGTGCTGACGCCGCTTCCGGCCAAGAACATCGACACCGGCCTGGGGCTCAACCGGCTCGCGGCGATCCTGCAGGACAAGACGACGGTGTTCGAGACCGATCAGTTTGCGCCGCTGATCTCGCTGGGCGAGGAGCTGTCGGGCCGGAGCTACGGGCACGACTTCCCGACCGACAAGGCGCTGCGGGTGCTCGCCGACCACGGGCGCGCGATCACGTTCCTGATCGCCGACGGCGTCGTCCCGTCCAACGAGGACCGTGGGTACGTGCTGCGGCGGATCATCCGCCGAGCGATCCTGCAGGGCCGCCACGCGCTCGAGCTCGATCCCGGGTTCATGGGCCGCTACGCCGAGCGCGTGACCGAGCTGATGGGCTCGGCGTACCCGGAGCTGTACGAGCAGCGCGACGTCGTGATCAAGTGGCTGGAGTCCGAGGAGCAGAGCTTCGGCCGAACGCTCGAGCAGGGCACGAAGCTGCTCGACGAGCTGATCGCGCGCGCACGAGACGCAGAGGAGGAGGGGATCTCGGCGCAAGACGCGTTCTTGCTGCACGACACGTATGGATTCCCGATTGACCTGACGCTCGAGATCGTCGCCGAGGAGCATCTGGGCGTCGACGAGGAGGGCTTCGAGACGCTGATGGAGGAGCAGCGCAACCGGGCGCGCGCGAGCGCGGGACGCGACGGCGCGCGCGAGGCGCTGCGTGAGCGCGCCGTGGCGTTCGCGGGCTCGGCGGGCTTTGCGACCGATTTCGTCGGCTATGAGACGACCGATCGCGAGACGACGGTCGGCGCCGTCGAGACCGACAACGGACGCGTGCTCGTCAAGCTGGTCGAGTCGCCGTTCTACGCCACCGGCGGTGGCCAGGTGGCCGACTCGGGCTATGTCGAGTGCGCCGACGGCGACTGCCGCGCGGTCGTTCAGGACGTGCTGCGCCTCGGCGACGATCAGGTCGTCGCGGTCACGCCCGAGCGCGGCGCGCTCAAGCCCGGCGAGCGGGTGCTCGCCCACGTGGACCGCCACGCGCGCCACGCGACCGAGTGCAATCACACGGCCACGCACCTGCTACATGCTGCCCTGCGTCGCCTGCTCGGCTCGCACGTTCACCAGGCCGGCTCGTACGTCGGGCCGGACAAGCTGCGTTTCGACTTCACGCACGCGAGCTCGCTGACCGCCGATCAGGTGGGCGAGATCGAGCGGCAGGTCAACGCGTGGATCCTCGAGAGCCAGCCGGTGCGCGCGATCACCACGACGCTGCCCGAGGCCAAGCGGCTTGGCGCGATGGCGCTGTTCGGCGAGAAGTACGGCGATGTTGTGCGGATGGTCGAGGTCGGCGACGGCTCGTTCTCGCGCGAGCTGTGCGGTGGCACGCACGTGAGCGTGACCTCCGAGATCGGGCTGTTCAAGATCCTCTCGGAGACTTCCAGCGCCGCCAACGTCCGACGGATCGAGGCCGTGACGGGTCCCGAAGCCGTGCACCTCGTGCGGCGCCACGACTCCGAGCTCGCGCGCGCGGGCGACATGCTGCGAGTGCCACCCGAGCGCGTCGCCGACACGGTCCTCGAGCTGCGAAACCGAGTCCGCGAACTCGAGCGCGCCGCGAAGCAGGGCGGGGGACAGGGAGGCGTGGACATCGAGCGGCTCGCCGGCTCCGCGGTTACCAGCCACGGCGTCGAGGTCCTAGTTGCCGAGGTGCAGGCGCCCGACGGCAAGGCGCTGCTCGACGTGGCCGACCGCCTCAAGAACAAGCTCGGTGACGCCGTGATCGTGCTCGCGGCGGCCGGCGAGGACCGGGTCGACCTCGTCGCGAGCGTCGCTCAGTCGCTTGTCCCGCGCGGCCTGAAGGCCGGCGAGCTCGTCAAGGCGGCGGCCACCGCGGTGGGCGGCGGCGGTGGCGGTCGCGACACGCTCGCGCGCGCCGGGGGACGCGACGTGCAAAAGCTCCCAGAAGCTCTCAAAGCCGCGCAAGCCGCTATCGAGAGCGCTCTCGCCGGGTAAGCGGGTAAGGTCATGCGGGTGCTTGCGCTCGACTACGGCAGCGCGAGGTGTGGCTGTGCTGTCAGCGATCCGACCGGGGTGCTGGCCACGCCCCTGGAACCCGTGCTTGCGCCGGGGACCAAGCGCGGATTCGCGCGGCTGCGATCGCTCGTGCGTGAGCTCGACGTCGAACGCGTCGTCGTAGGGCTGCCCCTGTCGCTCTCGGGCGGCGACTCCGCGCAGACCGCCGAGACGCGCGCCTTTGCCGCAAAGCTCGAGCAGCAGGTGAGTGTGCCCGTTGAGCTATATGACGAGCGCTTCACGACCAAGCTGGCCCAGCGGACCGGCGGTACCTCGCACGAGGATTCGCGCGCGGCCGCGCATCTGCTCGAGGGCTGGCTGGCTTCCCGCGCCGGGCGGGCGGAGGTCGCGGGTGGCTGAATCTGGCGAGCGCACGGCCGCCGAGCGCGAGGCGGCCCGGCTTGAGCGTGAGCGCAGGCGCCAGGGGCGCCTCGCCGAGCCCGCCTCGCCGGCCGAGCCCGCATCGCCGTCGTCGGACGCCGACGGCGGCGGCGCAGACCGTGAGTGGAATGGAGCCGCCGTGCGCACCGAAAGCCGCACCGCGCACGCGGACCTCGACGGGTATGACAGTCTGGCGCAGGGCGCCGAGCCCACCGGGGACTCGGACATGGACGACGACGACTTCACAGACTCGACTGAGGAGCACGCAGACTCCACCGAGGAGCAGGAGCTCCCCTCGGGGACTCGTCGTGTGAGCCATCACGAGCGGGTCGGCTCGGCTGCGCAGCGACCGCGGCGTGCCCCGCGTCCGGTGCGTCGCGCCAAGCGCCCGAAGCCCGCCGGCGGTCGTTCGAAGCACTCAATCGGCGGGCGCGTGCTGGCAGTGGTCGCCGTCGTTGGCGCGCTGGCCGCGGTTTGGTTCCTCGTGGAGCTGTTTCAGCCGTTCCACGCGAGCGGGCACAAGCCCGTCACCGTGGTGATCCCTCGCGATGCCAGCTCGAGCACGATCGGCAAGATCCTCGAGCGCGACGGCGTGATCTCCTCGAGCTTCTTCTTCGAGCTGCGCGCCACGCTCGGCGGCGACAGGGGCGACCTGCGGTCGGGGACCTACCACCTTCGGCAGGGCATGAGCTACGGCGACGTCCTGAAGATCCTCACCACGGCCCCGCCCGCGGCCAAGGTGAGCAACCTGACGATCGTCGAGGGCAAGACCCGAAGCCAGGTCAACGCGCTGCTGCGCTCGCAGGGGATTCGCGGCAGCTACCTCGCCGCGACACGCCACTCGCCCCTGCTGGACCCGCGCCGCTACGGCGCGCCGCGCTCAACCAGCACGCTGGAAGGCTTCCTGTTCCCCTCGACCTATCAGCTACGCGACCCGATCAGCGTGTCGGCGCTGGTCGCCGACCAGCTCAGGACCTTCCGCCAGCAATTCAGGAAGGTCAACCTCGGCTACGCGAAAAGCAAGCACCTGACGCCCTTCGACGTGCTCACGATCGCCTCGCTCGTCCAGGCCGAGGCGGAAACGGCGCGCGACCGGCCGCTGATCGCCTCGGTGATCTACAACCGGCTCCGAATCGGTATGGAGCTGCAGATCGACGCGACGACGCGGTTTGCCACCGGCAACTACACCAAGCCGCTCACCGACTCCCAGCTGAACTCGCGGTCGCAGTACAACACTCGGAACCGCAAGGGGCTTCCGCCCGGCCCGATCGACAGCCCGGGGCTCGCGGCGTTGCAGGCCGCGGCCCACCCGGCCCACACGAATTTCCTGTACTTCGTCGTCAAACCGTGCGGGAACGGCGAGCACGTGTTCGAGTCCAGCTACTCGAAGTTCCTGGCCGACGCACAGCGCTACCAGTCCGCCCGGACCAGCCGTGGAGGACGCTCGCCAGAGAAGTGCAAGTAGACTGTCGACCTCTGGTCGACGGTTACGGTTGGGTGGTTGAGGCTTGACAGAACGCACTCGGCTCGGGGTTCTTGGCTGGCCGGTCGCACACAGTCGCTCGCCGGCGATGCAGAACGCGGCGCTGGCCGCAGTGGGGCTCTCAAGTTGGCGCTACCAGCTGCTCCCGGTCCCGCCCGAGTTGTTTACAGAGACCGTCCGGGAGTTGCCGCGGGCCGGATTTCGCGGCGCCAACGTGACCTTGCCGCACAAGCAGGCCGCGCTTGCGCTGGCGGGCGACCCGACGACGCGGGCACGTGCGATCGGGGCCGTAAACACGCTGATCTTCGGCGACGACGGCGTGATCCGCGCCGACAACACCGACGCGCCGGCGTTGGTCGCGGCGCTGCCGTTCTCACCAGCAGACCGCACCGCGGTGGTGCTCGGCGCGGGCGGTAGCGCCCGCGCCGCGGTGTGGGCGCTGCTGGACGCCGGCGCGGCCGAAGTCCGGGTCTGGAATCGGACCCCTGAGCGCGCCCAGAAACTGTGCGCCGAGCTTGGGGGTACGCCCGTCGAGCGGATCGAGCCGGCGGACCTACTCGTCCACTGCACCTCAATCGGCCTACGTGCAGGCGATCTTCCGTTCAAGGCGCTACCCCTGAGTGCCGATGACCTCGACCACTATCACTGCGTGGTCGATCTCGTGTACAGGGAATCTGAAACGCCGCTCGCGCAGGCCGCGCGTGAGCGTGAGATCCCGGTCGTCGACGGACTCGCGCTGCTTCTCGGCCAGGGCGCATTGAGCTTTGAACTTTTCACAAGCCGGATGGCGCCGATCGACGCCATGCGCGCAGCGCTGAAACTTCCGTGACCCGCAACCGCCAAGTGACCGACCACCGACTCCTTCCGTGACCGACCACCGCTCACATCTCCACGCCGTCGCCGCTGAAGCGCTTCAGGGACCGCCCGAGCCGTGGACCGGGATCCGGCCACCGCGGCGCCGCGGCGGCTCGAGCCGCTTTCTGACCGATGTGCTGGTCGAGCTCGGCTACGTCGACCAGGCGCGGGTGGCGCACGCCACCGACAAGGCGCGCGCGGCTGGCTCGCCGCCGGAGCGCGTGCTCTTGGACGACGGCGCGATCACGCCCGAGCAGCTCTCCCACGCCGTCGCCGAGCGCTACGGCCTCGATCACCTCGATCTCGGCGTGTTCAAGGTCGACATGGGGGCGGTCAACCTGCTATCGGCGTCGGCGGCAAAGCGCTACTCGGCGGTGCCGGTCGCGTATGTCGACGAGCACACCGTGATGGTCGCGATGTCCGACCCCGCGAACGTCCTGGCGGTCGACGACATCGCGTTGATGACGCACATGGACGTCAAGCCGGCGGTTGCGTCGGCGGACGACATCGCGGCGCTGATCTCGCGGATGAACCGCTTCGAGGACGCCGTCCAGGAGGCGGTCGACGACGACGACGACGGTTCTCCCGTGGAGATCGTCGATCTGCGCGAGTCGGCCGAGGACGCGCCGGTGATCAAGCTCGTGCACTCGATCATCGCGCAGGCCGCCGAGCTCGGCGCCTCGGACATCCACTTCGAGCCACAGCCCGCAGGCCAGGGCCAGTCCGGCCGCGAGATGCGAGTGCGGATGCGCGTCGATGGTGTGCTGACCGAGTCCACCACCGTGCCCAGGCGGATGGTCGGCGGCGTGGTGTCGCGCATCAAGATCATGAGCGACCTCGACATCTCAGAGCGGCGGATCCCGCAGGACGGCCGCGTCGGTCTCACCGTCGAGGGCCGTCACGTGGACGTCCGCGTGGTCACGATCCCCAGCGTTCATGGCGAAGGCGTGGTGCTGCGAATCCTCGACAAGGAGGGCGTGAGCTTCGCGCTGGACAAGCTCGGGATGCAGGATCTGGAGCGCGAGCGCTTCAGGACCGCCTTCCACCGCCCGCACGGAGCGGTGCTCACCACCGGCCCGACGGGCTCGGGAAAGTCGACCTCGCTGTACGCCGCGCTCACCGAGCTCAACACCCCCGAGAAGAACATCATCACGATCGAGGACCCCGTCGAATATCAGATGCCCGGGGTCACGCAGGTGCAGGTCAACCCCAAGGCCGGCCTGACGTTCGCCACGGGCCTGCGGTCGATGATGCGGGCCGACCCCGACATCCTGATGGTGGGCGAGATCCGCGACCGCGAGACGGCGCAGATCGCGATCGAAGGCGCGCTCACCGGCCACATGGTCCTGTCCACGCTGCACACCAATGACGCGCCATCGGCGATCACGAGACTCGTCGAGATGGGCATCGAGCCGTTCCTGGTCGCGTCGGCGATCGACTGCGTGGTCGGCCAGCGCCTCGCCCGCACGCTGTGCCCGCACTGCAAGCAGCGCACGATCGTCAGTGCCGAAGTTCTGCGCAAGCATGGGTTTCGGGCTCAGTTCGACATCGAGGCCTACGAGCCGGCGGGCTGCGTCCGCTGCGGCGGGATGGGCTACCGCGGTCGGCTGGGCCTGTACGAGGTGATGACGATGTCCGAGGACATCCGCGCGCTGACGCTCAAGCGCGCGTCCGCCGATCAGATCGGCGCGGTTGCGGTGCGCGAAGGGATGCGCCGCCTGCGCGACGACGGCCTGGCCAAGGTGAAGGCGGGTCTGACCTCGATGGCAGAGGTGGCGCGCGTCACCGGCGACGGCTGAGCACGCAATCCCGAGCACTTCTGAGCGGCCGAAGCGTCCAAGCCTGTCCACCCGCAGCGGCGGCGGCATAACAGATTCCGGGGATCCTGCCGATAACCGGGTCCGATGCGCACACGGCCGCCCCGGAAGGAAATCTAGGATGCAACTGGACTTTGCCGAAGTTCTGCTCGAGGTCCTCGACCGCCGAGCCTCGGACCTGCACATAACCGCAGGCACGCCCCCGATGCTGCGTGTCCGCGGACGGCTTGCGCCGATGGAGGGATATCCGGCGCTGACTCCGACCGACACGCGCGAGATCGTCTACTCGATCCTGTCGGACTCCCAGCGCCAGAGGTTTGAGAACAACTGGCAGCTGGACTTCGCCTACCAGATTCCCGGCAAGGCCCGCTTCCGTGTCAACGCCTACTTCCAGCGCTCTGCCGTCGGCGCGGCGTTCCGACTGATCCCATTCGACGTCGTCCCGCTCGAGGCGCTCGGGCTGCCGCCTGTGGTCGCCGAGTTCGCCAACCGGCCCCGTGGTTTGGTGCTCGTGACCGGTCCGACGGGTTCGGGCAAGTCGACCACGCTGGCGTCGCTGATCGACGTGATCAACGCGTCCCGCGAAGAGCACATCATGACCATCGAGGACCCGATCGAGTTCCTGCACAAGCACAAGAAGTGCATGGTCAACCAGCGCGAGCTCGGGTCCGACGCGATGAGCTTCGCTGACGCCCTGAAGGGGGCACTGCGCCAGGACCCCGATGTGATCCTCGTGGGCGAAATGCGCGACCTCGAGACGATCGGCACCGCGATCACCGCGGCGGAAACCGGCCACCTCGTGTTCGCGACGCTGCATACGCAGGACACCCCGCAGACGATCGACCGCATCATCGACGTGTTCCCGTCCGAGCAGCAGGGACAGATCCGCGCTCAGCTGGCGGTCGCGCTGCAGGGGATCATGACCCAGATGCTGCTGCCCACGGCCGACGGCTCGGGCCGCTGCGTCGCCGCCGAGGTGCTGGTCCCGACCCCGGCTGTCCGCAACCTGATCCGCGAGGGCAAGAGCCACCAGATCTACTCGGTGCTGCAGACCGGCGGCGCACAGGGGATGCAGACGATGGACGCCGCGCTCTCGCAGCTGGTGCGCGCGGGCAAGATCACCCGTCAGCTCGCCGAGTCTCGCGCCCACTCCGTCGAGGAGCTGAAGCGGCTGATCGGCGGCGTCACCGGCGGCCCGCCGCCCTACTCGATGGCTGCGTAGACCATGGCCACCACGTTCACCTTCAAGGCGATGGACCTCGCGGGCGTCCCGGCCCAGGGCGTCGTCGAGGCCGAGTCCAAGCAGGATGTCGCCAACCAGCTCAAGGAGCGGGGCCTCGTCGTCATCGACATCGCGGCCAAGTACCGCTCCAAGGAGCTCAACGTCGAGCTCTTCGCCCGCGTCAAGCCCAAGGACCTGGCCGTCGCGTCGCGCCAGCTCGCGACGATGGTCACCTCCGGAATGCCAATCCTGCGCGCTCTGTACGTGCTCGAGCAGCAGACCGACTCAAAGCTCCTCGCCGGCACGCTGGCGGAGGTGCGCAAGGACGTCGAGGCCGGACTGCTGCTGTCGGACTCGCTCGCGCGTCACCCCAAGGTCTTCGGTCCCCTGTACGTGTCGATGGTGCGCGCGGGGGAGACCGGCGGTGTGCTCGAGGAATGCCTGCTGCGCGTCGCCGACCAGCTCGAGAAGGACGCCGCGCTGCGCCGCCAGGTGCGCTCGGCGATGGTCTACCCCGCGTTGGTGATCACGTTCGCGGTCGGCGTGCTGCTCGCGCTGGTCGCGTTCCTGATCCCGGTGTTCGAGGGGGTCTTCAAGCAGTTCGGCGGCAAGCTGCCGGCGCTGACGCAGATCATGGTCGACATGTCGCACCTGGTCACCAGGCAGTGGTATCTGCTGATTGTGTTCGCGGTGGCGGGCGTCGGAACGTTTTTGTGGATCCGCAAGTCCAAGTGGGCGCGCCCGCACTGGGACGCGTTCAAACTGCGCATCCCGATGAAGATCGGCGACGTCGTCCAGAAGGTCGCGATCGCCCGCTGGTCGCGGACGCTGTCGTCGCTGACCTCCGCCGGCGTGCCGATCCTGCAGGCGATCGAAATCACGGGCCAGACCGCCGGCAACGCCGTCATCGAGCGCTCGATGGAGGACGTAATCGCCTCGGTAAAGGCCGGAGGCACGATCGCTGAGCCGCTGAAGAGCGCCAAGGCGTTTCCGCCGATGGTGGCCCAGATGGTCGGCGTCGGCGAGGAGACGGGCGCCGTTGACTCGATGCTCGCCAAGATCGCGGACTTCTACGACGACGAGGTCGAAGCCGCCGTCAAGGCGCTGACGTCGATCATGGAGCCGGTCATGATCATCTTCGTGGGTGGCATCGTCGGCGTGATCGTCGTCTCGATGTACCTGCCGCTGTTCAACGTCTACAACCAGATCAAGTAGACCGCGAGCAGCGCTCGACGATCGGGTGGCTATCGTGCTGCCCGTGATCCTCACCAAGGCAGTCGACGAGTACCTGGCCACGCTGAGGCGCGAGCCCGACGGCGTGCTTGCCGAGATGGAGGCCCAGGCAGAGCGGGAATCGATCCCGGTGGTACCTCCGGAGACGGGTGAGCTACTGGGCCTGCTGGCCCGGATCCGCGGCGCCTCGCGCGTCGTGGAGATCGGGACGGCGATCGGCGTATCCACGCTGTACATCGCCCGGGCGCTGGGCGCCGATGGGCAGGTGGTCTCGTTCGAGATCGACCCTGCGCGCCACGAAGCCGCCCGTGACTACCTGCAGCGCGCCGGCTTGCTCGATCGGGTCGACCTGTGCCTCCAGGATGCGCGCGAAGGTCTTGCGTCGCTCGAAGGGCCGTTTGACATGGCGTTCGTCGACGCCGCCAAGATGCAGTACGGCGACTACATCGAGCTGCTGCTGCCGCTGCTCGCTCCCCGGGCGGTGATGGCGATCGACAACATGCTCATGTCGGGCACGGTCGCGACCGGGCGGGGCGACGGCAACTGGACCGAGGACCAGATCGAGATGGCGCGGGCGCTCAACGCACGGGTCGTCGGGATGCCTGAGTTCGACGCATCGCTGCTGCCCGTCGGCGACGGCGTATTAGTGGCGGTACGGCGATGAGCACGACGACCGCTGGCGACGATCGCCGGCAATGCACCCCCTGTCGTGGAACCGGCAAGGTGACCTCAAACCTGGGCGGCAATCCCCACGAGGTGACGTGTCCGTGGTGTGACGGCACCGGCGTGTTCGTGCCCGGTAAGGACGCGCAGGCTGGCCGAACGGCCGACGCCGACACATAGCACAAACGTCCAAGTGTCCAGCAGGGGTAAACCTCGCTGAAACGCGGGTCGATATTCGGGGTGCCAGGGCCTGAGGTGCCAAAAGGCAAACCGTCCGCGAGGGCGGGACGCAAAGTCACGGGTCTCCAATAACGGAGGAAGCCGGACTGCCACCAGGGCTCACAGCTGTCTGAAAAGCGCGATGGCTGGGACCGAAGGATCTGGCGAATGCAGGGCTCCATCAACCAGATCCATGGAGGATCAAATGCTCAACAAGCTGCGCAGTCGCGCCGAGGACGAGAAGGGTTTCACCCTGATCGAGCTCCTCGTCGTGATCCTGATCATCGGCATCCTTGCCGCGATCGCCATCCCCGCCTTCCTGAACCAGAAGGGTAAGGCCTACGACTCCAACGCGAAGTCCGACGCTCGTACGGCGGCGACCGCTGAGGAGACGTACTACACGGACAACAACGTCTACAGCAATCTGACGTCTGACATGACGTCGATCGAGCCGACGCTGAACCAGGCCACGCCTGCGGTCGCCGCGGGCGGCGAGGCTCTGACGGTCAACGCTCCGGCGCAGGCGCTCTACGGGGCGACCCTCGTCGGTACCGCGACCGCCAGCAACTCGTACGACGTGAACGTCACGTCGAAGTCCGGCGTCAAGTACGCGTACATCCGCCAGTCAGACGGAACCGTGTCGAAGACGTGCGACACCTCCGGTGCTGCCAACGCCAGCGGCTGCAAGATCGTCTCTGGTACCACGGGCACCTGGTAGTCACGTAGGACTCAATAGTTAGCTCTGTGTAGCGGGGCGGGCTATTTGCCCGCCCCGTTGCCGTTAATACGACTCGGCGCTCAAGTTTCCCCGGCGGGGTGCCGAAGTGAATGAGAACTGACGGAAACTTTACACCGGCACCCATGGAGGGGTCATGTTCACCAAGTTGATTCGCCGTACCAAGGAGGAGAAGGGGTTCACCCTGATCGAGCTCCTCGTCGTGATTCTGATCATCGGCATCCTTGCCGCGATCGCCATCCCCGCGTTCCTGAACCAGAAGGGTAAAGCTTTCGACTCGAACGCCAAGTCTGACGCTCGCACAGCGGCGACCGCGCAGGAGACGTACTTCACCGACAATAACGCCTACGCGAATGGTGCAGCTGGACTCACCTCGATCACCTCGATCGAGCCCACGCTGAACCAGGCCACGCCTGCGCCGCCGGCTGGCGAGAGTCTGACGGTGGACGCACCGGCCACGGGGTTGTACGGGGCGACACTTGTCGGCACGGCGACCGCGACCAACTCCTTCGACGTGAAGGTCACGTCGAAGTCCGGCGTCAAGTACGCGTACATCCGTCAGGCCGACGGGACCGTGTCGCGCACCTGTGACACCTCAGGCGCCGCCAACGCCAGCGGCTGCAAGATCACCTCTGGCACGACGGGTACCTGGTAGTTCGCAGCCAGCTGTTTGACCCGTGCTGAAATCGAGGGGCGGCCCGCAAGGCCGCCCCTCGTTGCTTAACAAGCGCTCAGGATCGTCTCGCCGCGGCCGATATCTCGGACATGACGTCCTCTCCGTTCCGCAAGGCGCGCCCATGCCCATCGCGCTGACCGCAATCTTCGGAGCCGTGATCGGCTCCTTCCTCAACGTCGTCGCCTACCGGCTCCCGCGTAGCAAGTCGCTCGTCACTCCGGGCTCCCAGTGCCCTGGATGCGAAACGCCGATCAAGCTCTACGACAACGTCCCTGTGCTCGGCTGGCTGCTGCTGCGCGGGCGCTGCCGTTCGTGTCGCACAGCGATCTCGCCGCGCTACCCGGCGGTGGAGGCACTGACCGCCGCGCTCGCGGTCGCCGTGATCCTCGTCGAGCACTCGACCGTCGACAAGGTCCTGGGCCTGGTGCTCGTCGCGATCCTCGTCCCGATCGCGCTGATCGATCTCGATCACCAGATCATCCCCAACAAGATCACCGCCCCGGCCGCGATCCTGGCCGTCGCCATCGGGCTCGCGCTGAACCCGTCGGGTGTCCCGGAGCAGCTGATCGCGGGCGCGGGAGCAGCCGCCTTCCTGCTGGTGTTCGTATTCGCATATCCGCGCGGGATGGGGATGGGCGACGTCAAGCTCGCCGGCGTGCTCGGCCTGTTCCTTGGACGCGACGTGGGAGTCGCGATCTTCGTCGCCGTGATCGGCGGCACCGTCGTGGGCGCGGCCGTGATGGCGCGCTTGGGCGTCCAGCGGGGGCGCAAGACGAGGGTGCCCTTTGGCCCGTTCCTGGCGCTCGGCGGCGTCGTCGCGCTGCTCGCCGGTCCGCCGATTGTCCACTGGTACCTCCACTTCCAGGGGATCGCGTAGCGAACCAAGCGCCCGATTTCCCCGGCCAGGATCAGCGGTTTGTCCAATCGCGTCCAACCTCCAGTGGACAGCTCAACCTGGCGGGGGTCCCGGCCGATCACCCGGTGCAGAGACTCATGGCACGCTCCTCTTCAAAGACTCTCGTCGGACTCGACATCCAGCCCGGCTACGTCGCCGCCGTCGAGGGCCGCTCCGGCCAGGTGGCCGTCGAGCGCGCCGCCTCGGCCGCGCTGGCGCCCGGCATCGTGCGCGACGGCGAGGTCGTCGACGTCGAGACGCTCTCGTCGGTGCTCCGCGACATGTTCGCCGAGCACAAGCTCGGCAAGCGCGTGCGCATCGGCGTCGCCAACCACCGCATCGTGATGCGGACCGTGGACCTGCCGCCGCTGGAGACCACCAAGGAGATCACCTCCGCGGTTCGCTTCCAGGCGCAGGAGCACATCCCCATGCAGCTTGACCAGGCCGTGCTCGAGCACCACTCGCTCGGGATCGTCGAGACCCCCGAGGGTCCGCGCACGCGCGTCGTGCTGGTCGCGGCCCGCCGCGAGATGGTCGACCGGCTGCTCGAGGCCACCCGCAAGGCCGGGCTGCGCCCGCAGGGAATCGACCTTTCGGCGTTCGCGATGATCCGCGCGCTGCACCACCCCGGCACGACCGGCGCCACGCTGTACATCAGCATCGGCGGGATCACCAACCTGGCCGTGGCGATGGGCTCGACCTGCGTGTTCACGCGTGTGCTTGCACAGGGCACCGAGACGATGGCCGGCGAGCTCGCCGAGCGTCGCGGCCTGACTCTCGATCACGCCAACGGGTGGCTCAAGCACGTTGGCCTCCTCGAGGAGGTCGACTCGATCGAAGGCGACCCGGACATCATCACCGAGGCTCGCTCGGTGCTCGTCGACGGCGTCCGCCGGATCTCCGACGAGCTACGCAACTCGCTCGACTTCCACGCCATGCAGGCGGGTGCGATCGGCGTCGAGCGCGCGATCCTGACCGGCGCTGCGGCTGCCATCCCCGGCTTCGCCGACCAGCTCGGCGACGAGCTCGGCCGTCCGGTCTCGGTCGGTGCGGTGCTCGAGGGCCGTCCCGGCGGCTTCAACGGAATCGACGCAGGACGCCTCGCGGTCGCCGCGGGTCTGACGGTCTCAGAGGTCCCGGCATGAAGGCCGTAAACCTGATTCCGGCTGACGCCAAGCGCGCCAGCCGCGGTTCGTCTGGCACGAAGGCGCTGCCCACGTACCTGCTCCTGGGTGCGCTGGCGATCGCCGTCGGGCTGGTCACGCTGTACGTGCTGGCGTCGAACGACGTCTCGCAGCGCCAGGCCAAGGTGACGACGCTCCAGGCCGAGGTCGCCCAGGTCCAGGCGCGTTCCAACAGCCTCAACCACTACGCGCAGTTCTCGCAGATGACCCAGTCACGGATCGGCTCGGTCCGGCAGCTCGCCACCACCCGCTTCGACTGGCACGCGACGCTGGCACAGATCTCGCAGATCGTTCCTAAGAACACCTCGCTTGCGACCTTGAACGGCACCGCGGTCACATCGCTGCCGACCGCCGGCACGGCTAGCCCGACGAGCACCGGCGCGCCCGCCAGCACGTCGATCGAGCTGACCGGCTGCACCAAGACCCAGCCCGACGTCGCCAAGCTGATGTCGCGCCTGCGGCTGATCGACGGCGTCGACAGCGTCACGCTCAACAGCTCCACCAAGCAGGAGTCCGGCACCAGCACGCCCGCGTCCGGCTCGGCCTCGAGCGGCTCGGCTTCGGGCAGCTCCGGCCAGGGCTGCGGCAATAACACCCCGTCCTTCGATCTAAAGATCGCGTTCGCGAGCCAGCCGGCCACTACGGCGGGCGGCGCCGCGGCGTCGACCTCGACCTCGACCTCGACGTCGACCAAGACCAGCGCGGCCCCCAGTACCTCGGGAGGTGGGTCATGACCCGCCGAGACCGTCTCGTGATCGTGATCGTGGCCGTGGTCGCGGCGATCGCCGCCTCTTGGTTGCTGCTCGTCTCGCCCAAGCGCGACGAGGCCGCCAAGCTCGGCACGAAGGTCGCCTCCGAGCAGCAGGAGCTCAACACCGCACAGACCCAGCTCGCGCAGAACGCCGCTGCCGGCAAGCAGTACGCGAGCAACTACGCGGCGCTTGCACGGCTCGGCGAGGCGGTCCCCGCGAGCGACGACATCCCGTCGCTGATCATCCAGCTTCAGAACGCCGCCGACGGCGCGCGCGTGAACTTCCAGAGCCTGCAGAACGGCAACGGCAGCGCCGCCGGCTCGACCCCCGCGCCGGCGTCCGGCTCGGCCTCGACGGCCGCGTCCGCCGCCTCTCCCGCGCAGTTGTCGTTCACGTTCAGCGGCAGCTACTTCCAGCTCTCCAACTTCTTCAACAAGGTCCAGCGCTTCGTGACGCCCAACGGCAACGGAGTCCTGGTTCGCGGGCGCCTGATCTCGCTCAACAGCGTCAACCTGACGCCGGCGGCGGGTGGCTTCCCGCAGATCCTCGCGCAGATCACCGCGACGATCTACACCCAGTCGGCTCCCTCGGCGGCAGCCGGCGCGGCGACCGGAGGCTCTTCGGCGGCGTCGTCCACGCAGAGCACCTCCGGCTCCTCATCCTCGACCCCGGCCCCCACGGCTGCAATCTCCTCTCCCGTCCGATGAACACCTTGAAAGGCATAGTCACCGATCTGCGCCAGCGGCGCTTGTGGCCCATCGCGCTCGGCCTCGTTGTCGCGCTCGTGGCGGTTCCCGTCCTGCTTCACAAGAAGGCAAGCAGCACTCCCGTCGCGCAGCTGCCCGCAACCGGCGCGCCGACGTCGCTCTCGACCGGCGGCCCGGCCGTCACCGTTGAGGCGACGCCGAACCAGACGCACCTGAAGGGCAAGGGGCGCGACCCGTTCACGCCGCAGCACGCGACCGCCAAGCCGTCCACCGGCTCCGCACCGTCGACCGCGTCGACGAGCAGCGCGGGCTCGACGGGCTCCGCCGGCTCTGCCGCGGGATCGGCGCTCGGCGGCTCCACCGGCTCGACCGGCTCCACCGGCTCCACCGGCTCGACCGGGACGGGAGGCAGTGCGGGCGGCGGCGGGTCCACCGTAACCCCGCTCCCGCCGACGACTTCGCCTGAGCCGACCCCGCTGCCGACCGGCCCGTCACACCCGGCGCCCGCCGGCCTGCAGGCCGACGAGACATATCGCGTGACGCTGGCCATCACCAACGCCAAGGGGGGCCTCAACCGGATCGACCCCGTCGAGCGCCTGGCCGTGCTCCCGTCCAACAGCGACCCGCTGCTCGTCGAGCTCGGCGTCCTCAAGGGCGGCAACCGCGTGCTGTTCGCGGTGCAGCCCGGCACGGTTGTTCACGGCCCCGGCAAGTGCACGCCCGGCGCGATCGACTGCGAGGTGCTGTCGCTCGGCGCCAACCAGGTCGAGAGCGTGTCGGTGCAGAGGCCGACCGGCGAGAGCCCCGTCGTTCAGTTCGCCGTAACGGCAATCGGGACCGACAAGCACGGCTCGCGTGCCGCGGCCGACAAGGCTCGGCGCCAGGCTTCAGATGCCGGCCGCCGACTGCTGAACAAGTCGACGCTGAAGGCGCTCTCACTGTTTGAGTACGACCCGAGCATCGGCGCTGTCCTCGACCTGCGCAATCTCACAGTTGGAGGTAACTGATGCGCCGCTACTCACTCAGCACTGGCATCGCGACCGCGCTGACGATCGTCGTCTCGCTGGTCGCCGTCGGCGGCGCGCAGGCTGTCGTGGTTGACCTCAACCCCGCCGCCCACGGGCAGTCGACGGTCACCTACCCGACCGACCAGAACAGCTACTACGGCGTCACGTTGGTCCCCGGCACGCGCGGCGATCTCGCCAACGCGGGCATCCCGACGGTGACGAGCAGCATGACCTGCTCGGACCCCGCGCTGACTTCGGACTTCTCGCTTCCCAGCGACGGCCTGTGCTCGCACGGCGGGCCGGTCGCCCACGCCAACGAGACGTTCGCGCTCGTGTGGGATCCACACCCCCACAGCGATTACACCGCGCCCTACGTCGAGCAGTTCCTGCGCGACGTGGCCGACGGCAGTGGCAACCTTGGCTCGCCGTTCTCGATCGCCACGCAGTACACCGACGCGGGCGGCCACGCCGCCAACTCGTCGCTGTACGGCGGCGGCTACGACGACGCGACCGGCTACCCCGCCAACGGCTGCGCGGTCTCCGGTACGCACCACTACGCGAGCACTCCGGCCGGCCTGGTCGACATTCCCAACGACATCTGCCTGACAGACGCCCAGATCAAGTCCGAGCTGCAGTCGCTGGTCACCCAGAACGGCATCATCGGCCGCACGCAGCCGGGACACAGTCCGGTGCTCGTGTTGCTGACGCCGCCCGGTGTTGAGACGTGCCTGGATTCGTCCGGCAACCTGTGCTCGGCCAACAGCAACCCGACGCAGGCTCCGGCGCAGTTCTGCAGCTACCACTCGCAGGTCAACGTCGGCGGGACCGTGCTCGACTACGTGGTCCAGCCGTGGTCGACTCAGACCGGCTGCGACGAGCCCGACGCTACGCCGGCGCTTCCCAGCGGCGCGATCGACCCCGACACCCTGGCGCAGGCGATGGGCGCGCGACTTGTCAGCCCGCTGAGCGAGGCGCTGATCGCGACGATGGTCAACCCGAGCTTCAACGGCTGGTTCGCGCTCGACGGCTCCGAGATCAACGACAACGGCTGCGTCCCACTCAGCGTCGGCCTCGACAAGGCAACCGTCGGCCCGAGCACGTACTTCCTCCAGCGCGAGTTCAACAACGGCGGGATCATGGTCGACGATCCGTTCGCGCCCGCGTGCGCCTCGAGCGTCGGGCTGGACCCGCAGTACGTCGTGCCGAGCCCGATCGACGCCGGCGACGTCGTCCAGTTCGATGGCTCCAAGACCCGTTCGACGCTGCTCGTGCCGAGGAGCAACTTCGTGTGGGCCTTCGGAGACGGCACCAGCGCCGTGGGCCCGAGCGTCGTGCACAGCTACGCCCGAGGCGGCACGTACACCATCACCCTGAAGGTCACCGACCGCGGCGGGAACGTCGCGACTGAGAACCAGCAGGTTGTGGCCCTCGGCCCCAGCGGCCAGATCGTGCCCCCGTCGCTCGCGCCGCCTACCAGCCAGACCGGGAAGTCCACCACCAAGCCCGCGCTGTCGGTGCGCGTGGCGCTGATGCCCCAGGGACTGAAGGGGATCCTTCGCGCCGGCCTCGCGCTCAACGTGACCGCCAACCAGAGCGCCAACGGAATCCTGACGCTGTCGATTCCGCGCAGCGCGGCCAAGCGGGCGCACATCCGCGCCGGCAGCAGCCCCGCGGTTGTGATCGGTCGCGGCACGGTCTCGGGCATCCACAGTGGCGCAAACCACCTGCACGTCCACCTGCCGAAGGCGACGGCCGCGAAGCTCAAGCGCCTCGGGCACGTGACGCTGACGATCCGCCTGTCGCTGGTCGCCCAGGGCGGTCACCGGATCACGGTCGACGCTGCGGGCCACTACTAGAGGCGGTTGTCACGAAGCGCCGCCCCGCGGACTGCGGGGCGTCGCCCGTAACCTACAGCGCCAATGGCGCTGCGCATGATCACCGCGGGTGAGTCCCACGGCCCTGGGCTGACCTGCATCATCGAGGGCCTGCCGGCCGGGCTCGAGCTCGACCGCGAAGCGGTCGATCGCGACCTCGCACGCAGGCAGCTCGGGCACGGGCGCGGCGGGCGGATGAAGATCGAGCGCGACAAGGTGCAGGTGACCGGCGGCGTGCGGCACGGGCGGACCCTGGGGGGACCGATCGCGCTGCAGGTCGTCAACCGCGACTACGCCAACTGGGAGGAGCGGATGAACCCGTGGCCGGTGCAGGACGCCGTCGCGGAGGTCCACCTGCCGCGTCCGGGACACGCCGACCTGGTCGGCACCCAGAAATACGGGCTCACCGACGTTCGCGACATCCTCGAGCGCGCCAGCGCCCGGGAGACCGCTGCGCGTGTGGCCGGTGGTGCGGTGGCGAAGGCCTTCCTGCGCGACCTCGGGGTCGAGGTGTTCTCGCACGTGCTCCAGATCACCGGCGTGAGCGCCCCCCGCCGCGAGGACCTGGTGCCCGAGGATTTCGCAGAGGTCGACCAATCACCGGTCCGGTGCCTTGATCCCGCGGCCGGCGAGGCGATGGTCGCCGAGATCAACCGCCTGCGCAAGCAGAACGAGTCGCTCGGCGGGGTCTTCGAGGTGCGCGCGTTCGGGGTGGTCCCCGGGCTGGGATCCCACGTCTCCTGGGAGCAGCGGCTGGACGGCCAGCTGGGCCAGGCGATCCTCTCGATCCAGGCGATCAAGGCGGTGTCGATCGGGGACGGCATCGAGGTGGCCGGCGTGCCCGGCTCGCAGGCGCACGACGAGATCTTCTACGACGAGGCGCGTGGCTACTACCGCGAGAGCAACCGTGCCGGCGGGCTGGAGGGCGGGATGACCACGGGCGCGCCGCTGGTGGTCCGCGGCTCTATGAAGCCATTGCCGACCCTCACGAAGCCGCTGCGCTCGGTCGACATCGCCACCCACGAGCCCGCCGAGGCGCTGCGGGAGCGCACCGACTCCTGCACGGTGCCGGCCGCCGGGGTGGTGGGGGAGGCGATGGTCGCGTTCGTGCTGGCCGACGCCTACCGTCGCAAGTTCGGCGGCGATCACATCGCCGACGTCCGCGGCGCCCTGCGTTCATACGAGGAGCGGATCGGATGGCGGCGCCGCTGAAGCTTCCCGGTCCGGGGGCGCACGCGGGCGCCAATCGGTCCGGGCGCGGGGCGCTTGTGTGCATCGGGTTCATGGGTGCCGGCAAGTCGACCGCTGCGCGCAGCGCCGCCGCGGCGCTCGGCGTCGATGTGGTCGACGTTGACAGCGTGATTGAGGAACGCCTCGGCAAGCCGATACACGAGGTGTTCGCGCAGGAAGGGGAGGGCGCGTTCCGCGCGGCGGAGGAGCGCATCACGTTGGAGCTGTTGCACGACCCGGAAGCCCGCGTGCTCGCTCTCGGCGGCGGTGCCGTCGGCCACGCCAGCGTGCGCGACGCACTCGCCGATCATCTGGTGGCGTGGCTTGACATCGCGCTCGACGACGCGTGGGAGCGGTGTGGCCGCAGCTCGCGCCCGCTCGCACGCGACCGCGAGCACTTCGCCCGCCTCTACGCCGAGCGGGAGCCGCTGTACGCCGACCTGGCCGACGCGGTCGTGCCAGCGGCGCGCTCGCACGCGATGGGTAGCGTGCTCGAGGCGCTCGAGGACGTGCCCAGCGCCACCAAGATGCTGTGGGCGGCGGGCGCGGCGGACGACTATCCGGCCTACATCGGCCCCGGCCTTCTGACCGAGCACCGGTTCTGGCCGGCCACGGTTGCCGGACGGCGGTTTGCGGTCACCGACGGCAACGTCGGCCGGCACTACGGCGATGCGCTTGCGCCGCTGTCGGGGAGGGTCGCGATCATGCCCGGAGAGCAGTCAAAGACGGTCGCCCACGCCGAGATCGTGTGGACCGAGCTGGCGCGCGCGGGAATGACCCGCGCCGACGTCGTCGTGGCGCTGGGCGGCGGGGTGGTGGGCGATCTTGCGGGGTTCTGCGCGGCCACCTACCAGCGCGGGGTCCGCTACGTCCAGGTTCCGACCACGCTGGTCGCCCAGGTTGACTCCGCCTACGGGGGCAAGACCGGCGTCGACCTGGCCGAGGCGAAGAACTACGTCGGGGCCTATCACGAGCCGTCGGCGGTGATCGCCGACACCGACACGCTCCACACCCTGCCCGACGCCGAGCTTGCGGCCGGATATGCCGAGGTCGTCAAGACCGCGCTGATCGCCGGCGGCTCGCTCTGGCAGCGGGTCCGCTCGGGGGTCGATCCGGCCGATCCCGGCGTGATCGCCGCGTGCGTGCGGGCCAAGCTCGGGATCGTGGCGCGGGACTACCGTGACGGCGGCCTGCGCCAGGTGCTGAACCTCGGGCACACCGTCGGTCACGCGATCGAGACCGTCACCGGATACGCCCGATACCGGCACGGCGAGGCGGTGGCGCTCGGGCTGCTGGCGGCGTTGCGGCTGTCGGAGCTGGGGAATCTGCGCGACGAAGTGCGGGACCTGTTGTCGGCGCGCGGCCTGCCGACCGTTCTAAAGGACGCCGACCCCGACGCGGTGGTGATGGCGACCGCGCGCGACAAGAAGCGCCTGGGGGAGGGGCCGGTGCCGTTCGTGTTGCTCGAGCAGCCGGGCGTTGCGCGGCCCGGCTGCGCGGTCGAGCCGCGGGCGCTGATCGCCGCGGTTCGGGAGCTGGCGACCTCGTGACGCTGCGCAACCGCATCGAGGTCATGCACGGCGTCAACCTCGACCAGCTCGGCCGCCGCGATCCTGCCCACTACGGCGGGCTGTCGTTGACCGAGCTGGAGCGCCAAGTGTCAGAAATGGGGGCGGCGCTTTCGCTCGAGACCCGGTTCTTTCAGACCAACCACGAGGGCGAGTTCGTCGAGCACCTGCATCGCCTGGAGGGAATGGCCGACGGAATCGTGCTCAATCCGGGCGCGTGGACCCACTACTCATACGCGATCCGCGACGCGCTGGAGCTGACCGGCCTTCCCTCGATCGAGGTCCATCTGTCCGACATCGAGTCACGCGAGCTGTGGCGGCGCCAGTCGGTGATCGGCGAGCTGTGTGTGGCGCGGGTGTCCGGCAAAGGGGTTGAGGGGTATCGGGACGCGCTCGAGAGGTTGAAGGCAGAGCTCCAGGATGAGTGACCGGGCGCAACGGGCGATCGGCCTGCTGCCCGAGGCGGGAGTCGACGCGCTGCTGGTCACCAACCTCGTCAACGTCCGGTACCTCACCGGCTACACCGGTTCGAACGGTGTAGCGGTGATCGGCGCGAGCGTATGCACGTTCGTCACGGACTTTCGGTACGTCGAGCAGGCGGCAGAGGAGGTCGATGCAGCGTTTGACCGGCGGCGCGGGGAGCGAGACCTGCTCGAGGCGGTCGAGGAGCTTTTGCCGAGCGGGCCGATCCGGCTGGGGTTCGAAGAAGCGCACATGTCGGTCCGCCAGCACCGGCGGCTGCGCTCGCTGCTCCCCGAGAGGGTTGAGCTGGTCGGAGTGGAGGGCCTGATCGAGCGCCTCCGGGCGGTCAAGGATGCCGCGGAGGTGGCGTCGATGCGCAGCGCCGCGACGCTGGCCGACGACGCCCTTCGGTGGCTGCTCGACCGAGGCCTCGTTGGCCGTACCGAGCGCGAGCTCGCGCTCGAGCTCGAGCAGCGGATCCGGTCGCTTGGGGCGGAGGACCCGAGCTTTCCCGCGATCGTCGCCGCAGGCGCGCACGGAGCGTTACCGCACGCGAGCCCACGCAACGTAGAGATATCGAGGGGCGAGCTCGTGGTGATCGACTGGGGCGCGCGGGTCGACGGATACAACTCCGACTGCACGCGCACGGTCGCCGCCGGCGCGCCTGGTGGCGAGGCCGCGTCGCTCTACGAGGTGGTGCTCGAGGCCCAGCTCGCCGGTGTTGGCGCGGTCATGCCCGGCGGCGTTGGCCGCGACGTGGACGGAGCCGCACGGGCCGTGATCGAGGCAGCGGGTCACGGGGACCGGTTTGGGCACGGACTCGGGCACGGGGTCGGTCTCGAGGTGCACGAAGACCCCCGGTTGTCGCAGCGATCCGACGACGTCCTGGCCGCCGGCAACGCGGTCACGGTCGAGCCGGGCATCTACCTGCCCGGCCGCTTCGGGGTCCGGATCGAGGACTTGGTGATCGTCAGCGACGATGGCTGCGAGGTCCTCAGCTCGATCGGCAAGGAGCTGACGGTCGTCGAGTAGCGCCGCGGCTGGGGCTTACTACACTGGCCCGCGGATGATTTCAACCAATCAATTTCGCAACGGCACCCATATCGACGTCGACGGCACGATCTACAAGATCGTCGAGTTCCAGCACGTAAAGCCCGGCAAGGGCGGCGCATTCGTGCGGACGAAGCTGCGGCGTGCCAGCGACGGCAACGTCATCGACCGGACGTTCCGGGCCGGCGAGAAGTTCCGGCCGGTGCGAACCGAGACCCGCCGCATGCAGTTCCTCTACCAGGACGACGCCGACGCCCACTTCATGGACTCTGAGACCTACGAGCAGCTCACCATCCCCGTCAGCTCGCTGGGCGGTTCGCTGCTGTGGATGAAGGAGTCAGACGAGGTCGAGCTGCTGTATATCGACGCCCAGCCGGCCGACGTCCAGCTTCCGAGCGCCATCGACCTCGCCGTGACCGAGACCGAGCCGGGCGTTCGCGGCGACACCGCCTCGGGCGGCGGCACCAAGCCCGCGGTGCTCGAGACCGGCGCGAAGGTCCAGGTGCCGCTGTTCATCGACGTGGGCGACAGGGTGCGGGTCGACACCCGCTCGGGCGAATACGTATCTCGGGCTTGATGGCTAGCGACCGGGGCGTGAGCGCCTTTGCGTAGGACCGAGCAGCGGCGCGCGGCCGTCTGGGCCCTCTATCAGAGCGATCTGCTGGGACGGCCGCTCGAGGACATGTTCACCGGGGACGTCCACGGTTTCACGCGCGCGCTCGCGCAGCTCGTGCGCGACCACCAGCCCGAGCTCGACGATCTGATTCGCGAGCACGCCACCGGCTGGTCGCTCGAGCGGATTGCGCCGCTCGAGCGCTCGATTCTGCGTGTCGGCCTGGCCGAGATGCTCCACGGCGCCGAGCTTCCGGGCGAGCGCGCGATCCCGCCCGAGGGCGCGATCGACGAGGCCGTCGAGATCGCCAAGCGCTTCTGCGGCAGCGAGGCGCCGGCGTTCGTCAACGGCATCCTCGGCGCGGTGATGACCGAGGCGGGGCTCGGCACCGCTAGCTAAGAGCTACGTAGGAAGTCTCGCCTCTGACGGGTGAGACGACCACAATGATCACATGCGGCTACTGGTGGTCGACGACGATCGTGCCCTGCGCGACGTACTGCGTCGTGCCCTGACGCTGGCCGGCTACGACGTGCGGCTCGCCGAGTCGGGCGCTGCCGCGCTCGCCGAAGTGGCCGGATCGGCGCCGGATGCGGTCGTCCTCGACGTCGGCCTTCCCGATATCGACGGCCTTGAGGTTTGTCGCCTGTTGCGGCGTGAGGGAAACCGGGTCCCGGTGTTGATGCTGACCGCCCGCGCCGCCGTCTCGGACCGGATCGACGGGCTCGACGCAGGCGCCGACGACTACCTGGTCAAGCCGTTTGACGTCGACGAGCTCAAGGCGAGGCTGCGGGCGCTGCTGCGCCGCGCCCACGGCGAGGGTGACGGAGACGGCGGGCTGACGTTCGAGCAGCTGCGGCTGGATCCCTCACGCCACGGCGTCTGGGTCGGGGAGTCGTTCGTCGAGCTCACGCGCACCGAGTATCAGCTGCTCGAGCTGTTGATGCTGAACCCTCGACGCGTCCTGCCCCACAGCCTGATCTACGACCGCGTTTGGGGTTATGACTTCGGTCCGAGCTCCAACGCGCTGCGGGTGTACGTCGGGTATCTGCGGCGCAAGCTCGAGGACGCCGGCGCGCCGCCGCTGATCCGCACGATCCGCGGCGTCGGGTATGTGATGCGCGAACCCGAGGGCGGCGAATGAGCCTGCGCGTGCGCATGGGACTCGCCGCGGGAGTGGCGGTGGCGATCGCCGTTATCGCGGTCGCCGTCTCGGCGTACGCCGGCACTCGATCGCAGCTGCGAGGCCAGGTCGACGCGTCGCTACGGACGCTTTCGGCGCAGGCGATCGCGGGTCCCCATGGCCCCCATGGCCCGGACGGGGGGCCCTATGGCGGACCGCAGCCCAACGGCGCTCCGCAGAACACCAGCAACGGCGAGGGCACCTGCGAGGGCGACGAGGGCCTGGGCCTTGACCGCCTCAGCGGCCCGGCGTTCGGGGGAGCGCCGGGGATCTACACGCTGTTCAACAGCTGCGGCGGCAAGTTCGTGCCGACCGGCCAGGGGTACAGCATCCCGTCCAACAGCCGGATCGAGGCGCTCGCTCGCAGCGGGAACGGCCAGTACCTCACCGACATGACGGTGTCCGGGACGCCGATTCGCGTGCTGGTGACAGGGATCGGAACCAGGGGCGCGCTTGCCGTGGCGCTGCCGCTCAAGGACGTCAACCACACGCTGTCGAGCCAGCTGACGCTGCTGGTGGTGATCGCCACCGCCGGCGTCGCGCTGGCCGCGTTGCTTGGGTTCTTGGTGGCGCGGACGGCGCTTGCGCCGATCGAACGGTTCACCCGGCGAACGGAGGCGATCGCCGATCGGCCCGAACGGACCGAGCAGCGCATCGAGGTGGTGGGGCGCGACGAGCTCGCGCGGCTGGCGCGCAGCTTCAACCGCACGCTCGACGAGCTTGAGCGGTCGGTCGCCGCCCAGCGACAGCTTGTTGCCGACGCCTCGCACGAGCTGCGGACCCCGATCGCGACGATCCGCGCCAACCTCCAGCTGATGCGCGACGAGGACCGGCTCTCGCAGGAGGACCGCGACGCGCTGCGAGCGGACGTGATCGAGGAGCTCGACGAGCTGACCGCGCTGGTCGGCGACATCGTCGAGCTGGCGCGAGGCGCGGCGCCCGCGGGCGAGCCCGGAGACGTCGCGCTCGACGCGATCGTCGCCGAGGCGGTGCAGCGCATCGGCCGCCGCGCACCCAAGCTGGAGGTGCGCACGCGCCTTGAGCCCACGATCGTGCGGGGCCAGGAAGACCGGATCGCACGGGCCTTGACGAACCTGCTCGACAACGCGCGCAAGTGGAGCGCGCCGGACGGGTTGGTTGAGGTCGAGCTACACGACGGGGTTCTCACCGTGCGCGACCACGGCCCGGGCTTCCACGACGAGGATCTGCCGTTCGTGTTCGACCGCTTCCATCGCGCCAGCGATGCGCGGTCCAAGCCCGGATCGGGTCTGGGGCTGGCGATCGTGCGCGAGACCGCCCAGGCGCACGGCGGCTTCGTTCAAGCGGCAAACGCGCCCGGCGGTGGCGCGATCGTCAGGGTTGGGTTCGGTCAGATGCTCGCGCCCGGCGGCGATGCGCGCGAGGCGTCCCTGAGCGCCCAGTCGTGAAAGCTGGCCAGCTGCACGCCCAGCTGGTCTAGTTCCTCGCGCAGCCCGGGCTCTGTCAGCGTCGCGAGCTCGACCTCGCGCTCGTACCGGTAGCTCGAGTCGAAGTCTCCCTGCAACGCCGGGTGACATCCGAGCTCGTTGAAGCCCTCAAACGCCTCGTTGGCGACGACATGGATCAGGTACTCGGGGCTGACGAACCTGACGTTCGAGACGCCGGGGCGCGTGTGCGCGTAGAAGCCGCCGATGTAGCGCGGCTGCCCGGCGAACCGCAACGGCACGCCCAGCGGCTCAACGAGCCTTGCGAATGTGGAGAGCCGCTGGCCTCTGGCGTGCACGTGGTGGTGGGAGTCCACGTGCGTCGGATCCCGTCCGGTCAGCGCTCGGAAGCGCTCCAGCTGCGCGTTGTAGGCGTCGGCGGCATAGCCGGGATCGTCGAGCTGGGGGCTGTCGTCGACGAAGTGCAGGCCCACGGACAGCTCGGGGTGGTTCTTGGCGAGTGCGACCGCCTCCGCCGCGGCGGGCGCGGTGACCATCAAGCTGGTGCTGGTCAGTACGCCGCGTGTGTGTGCCTCGACGATCCCATCGTTGACGCCGGGCGACAGGCCGAAGTCGTCGCCGTTGATGATCAGGCTTCGCACGGCTCGGCCGGCCGCCCGCGTCCGCGCTCAGCGCGCGGAGGCCGCCACCCGGTCAGCAGCCGATCTGGCCAGCGCCTCTCGATGGCGCCGCGCGCCGCCGAGCATCGCTGTGTCGAGCTGAGCTCGCTTGTAGAGCCAGTGGACGTCGGCTTCCCACGTGAAGCCGATGCCGCCGTGTGCCTGGATCGCGCTTGCGGTTACCTCGCGGCCGCCGTCGGCCGCGGCCGCTGCCGCCAATGCCGATCCCTCCATCAGGCGTTCGGGGTCAGCGTCGGCGGCCCAGGCCGCGTAGTACGCGGTGGAGCGGGCGCTCTCGGTCTGCAGGAGCATCTGCGCACAGCGGTGCGAAACGGCCTGGAATGAGCCCACCGGCACGCCGAACTGCTTGCGGTCCTTGACGTACTCGAGCGTCATGTCCAACGCGCGCTGGCAGACGCCGACGACCTCCGCCGCGATCGCGGCATGGATACGGGCGGCGGCGTGGGGCCCGAGCTGCTCGCCGTCGCCGGTTAGGGTCGCGTAGCGTCGTGTCGAGTCGATCGTGGTGAGCGCCTCGGCCTGGGGCGACTCGATCAGGTAGGCATCCGTGCCGTCGATCATGACCGCGACCGCGGCGCCGACGCCGTCGGCCATCAGGTCCGCGGTGCCGATCGCGGCGGTCGACTCTCCCGAAGCGAGCTCCGGCAGCCAGCGCGCCTGCTGCTCGGGCGTGCCGGCGGACTGGATCACGGCGGCGGCGACGGCCGTCGAGATGTAGGGCGTTGCCGCGCACGCGTAGCCCAGCTCCTCGAGCAGGACCGCCAACTCGACGGCGCCGAGGCCCTGGCCGCCGTGCTCCTCGGCGACGGCGATCCCTGGCCAGCCCAGCTCGCGTAGCTCCTGCCACAGCGCGCCGTCGTACTCGCGCGCCTCGGCCGCGTCACGCACCTTCGCGAACGAAGAGCGCGCGGCCAGCAGCTCCTTGGCGACGCGCTTGATCTCCTTCTGCTCGTCGTTCAGATCAAAGTCCATTGTGGGTCTCCTAACGTGCCTTGGGCAGGCCGAGCACCCGCTCGGCGACGATGTTCTTCAGGACCTCCGTGGTGCCGCCCTCGATCGAGTTGCCGCGGGCGCGCAGCAGCTCGTACGCCCAGCGGTCGTCGGCGCGAAGCGCCCGCGGGCCCAGCAGGTCGGCGGCGAACTGCGTGAGCTGCTGGTTGGTCTCAGACCACATCCACTTGGTCAGCGAGCCCTCTGGGCCAGGCTGCCCGTACTTCTCGACAGCCGTCAGCCCCCGGTAGGCGGTGAGGCGGAGTACCTCGGCTTTCAGGTGCAGGTCACCGAGCTTGTCGGCGATCACCGGATCGTCGAGTGAGCCGTCGCTCGCGGCCTCCTCGATCAGGCGATCGAGCATCTGGCGCATGCGGATTTGCAGGAAGAACGCAAGCCCGGCGCGCTCGTTCATCAGCGTCGTCAGCGCGACCTTCCATCCGTTGCCCTCGCCGCCCAGGACGTTCTCGTCCGGGATCTTGGCGCCGTCGATGAACAGCTCGTTGAACTCCGGCTCGCCGGTGATCTGGCGCAGCGGGCGAACCTGCACCTCCTCCTGCTCCATGTCCATCAGGAAGTAGGTCAGCCCCTTGTGCTTGGGCGCCTCGGTGTCGGTGCGAGCGACGAGCATGCACCACTTCGAGTACTGGGCGCCGCTGGTCCAGACCTTCTGGCCGCTGACCGTCCAGGTGTCGCCGTTCTTGACTGCTTTGGTCTTCAGGCCGGCGAGATCCGAGCCGGCATCCGGTTCGGAGAAACCCTGGCACCAGATCTCCTCGCCGGTGAGGATCGGCGGCAGATAGCGGTCCTTCTGCTCCTGCGTGCCCCACGCCATGATCGTCGGCCCGGCGAGCAGCAGCCCGAGCACGTTCGCCATCAACGGCGCGTTGGCGCGACCCAGCTCCTCAAAGAAGATCGCCGACTGCGTCAGCGTCGCGCCGCGGCCGCCGTATTCGCGCGGCCAGTGGACGGCAGCCCAGCCGTCCTCGGCCAGCCGCCGCTGGAAGTCGCGCCGCCAGGCGTAGTGGGCGTCGCCGTCGCCTTCGGGCTCGGCGCCGGGATGGTGGTCGGCAAGCCACGCGCGCAGCTCATCCCGGAACGCGAGCTCGGGCTCACTGAAAGTCAGGTCCATTCGTTCCTCCTCGAGACCGGCAAGGCGAGAAACCTTAGTGCTTCTCGCCATAGGTCCCGTCCCACCGAGAGGCGTGACTGGCGGATGGCGTGCGAGGACGCAGGAGGTGACGCGCAGCGCTGCGCGAGCCGACGAGGACGAAGCACGACGCCGCCAGGTACGACTCGAATGGGATGGAACCCATGGCGGGGAGCACCTCGTGATCCCCGGCGTGGACGCATCGCCGGACGGTCGCGTGCGGGCGTCTAGCCGGGGCGGTTTAGCCCTGGACGCGCCACTAAACACATATCCAGTAGTAAGCGGCGGGCGGTGTGCCTACTCTGTCGGATCGGGGCCGCCAGCTACGCGGCAGGCGGCAGGCGAGTACAGCACAGGGACGTGCTGTCGGGGCGCGCCTGAAGCCACTCTCCTCTTGCCCGAGGAGAGGCAATGCCGTGTCTTTCATGGCTGGTTAATGCGCGAAACCGGGGGGTTCGTGGCAGCGGGCCTCCCGGTTTCCGCCGGGAGCCCGATGCCACGGGCCGCGCTTGGTTGCTGCGCGCTTGGTTGCCAGCGCGCCGGACCGGGCCGGGGGGTCGCGCCCGGACCGCGTGGGCGGGGCCGCGCGGGGCGCGGTGCATGACGCGACACTCAGGTGCCGCGATCGGGAGGCCTGTCGTACCACGCACCGCCCAGGTGCATCACACGGCACGCCTCTCAAATCTCGCTGCGCCTGACGCGTCATGCACCGGTCGGCTGCGCGTCAGGGCGCGCATACGAGGGGGGCTAACACGACAACCGCATCTCGATCGCCGAGCCGTGTCGTGTTAGCCACCGTATGCGGTGGCTGGCACGGATCAGCTCCAGGATCTCGTCTCGGTTGTCGTGTTATGCCCCCCTTCGCAGAGCTCGCAGACAGGGGCGCGGACCGCGCAGGCGGGCGAGAAACCCGTGGATCACGACAGCCGGCGTCGGGATGGCGAAAGTTCCGCGTGTATATGGGCCGTTGGTGGCTTGTAGGCCATCTTTAGGCAACTGAAGTCATCTGGACGAATGTCCAGGTGGCAAAAGGCAAAACTGCTGGTAGGTTTTGCCTTAGGGGCCAGGGAGGCCACTTAAACGGCAGCCGGAAGCAGGCCCCGCGAGGGGCTAGGCCTGGGGCAGTGCCGTCATGCACAAACCGTCCAACCCCTCGCGTCTTGCACGCGAAAAGGAGTTTTCGTGTACTACAAGATCGGCTGATCAAGTCGTCTTTCGGGGAGATTCGTTGCAGCGGATCTCCCCGTTTTTCTTTCTGCAGACTCGGTATCGGAGTCTCGCGGCGGGGCCTTGAGAGATGTCCAGGCTCGACTGGACACATTTGAAGTAAACGGCTTTAGCAGCCGATGAGACGGGGCGATGGCTTCTACCTCGGCCGCCCCTCTCGAACTCGAGCCGCGCCAACCTGGTCGCGGCCTTGCGCTTGTGCAGATGCTTGCGCTCCTCGCTGCAATCGCGCTGATCGCGCTCACTGCGCACTCGGCGCGTTGGAGTCCGCTGCCGCTGGGAGTGATCGCCGTCTTCGTGGTCGTGAGCGATCTGACATCGATTGACACGGGCTCCACGAAGCTACGAGTGTCCGGGACCGCTTTGGGTCTGATGCTCGCGCTGGTGCTATTTGGACCCGGGCCTGCCGCAGTTATCGGCCTGCTGACGCTCGTGGTCGGATGGCCCCGTAGTCGCGGAAGGGTGCCAACGCAGCACTTCGTGGCGAACCTCCCGATTTACGCGTGGTTCCTTCTCATCACCGGCTTCGCCTTCCATGCTGCGGTCGACCTTGCGGATGTGACGCAACATGACGCCGCGTACTACCTGATCGTCTTCCTCGCTCTCGTGATGTCGGTAGCGCTCAATTTCGTCGGCATCGCTGGTTACCTGT
>DASSGR010000198.1:0-2317 GCA_035693425.1 Solirubrobacteraceae bacterium | reverse complement strand
GCCGACCCCTTGAAACAGGTCGAGCTACACGACGACCGTCACACCACTTCTACCGACGTGACCGACGTGATCGCCGCCGACCGCCGAACTGTGTGCATCGCACAAACGGCGGCCGCCGAGACGCGACCGGCCGCTCGCCCGGCGGCGCTTCCCCTGTGGACGAGACGCGGAACGACGGCGAGACCGACCGCGAGCGTCTCCTTCGCCCGGAAGCGGAAGTCGTAGTGGGCAGAGCCGTCCGTTGGTGCTGGCCGACCGGCAGATTGTGCGATTCCTACAACCGGAGGCGAATGACCCGAGCCCGTGGACTCACCGCGGAGTGCCTCGCCGCCGCGCCAGGACCAGCGGCGCTTCGATCGCGGTTACCAGCCTCGTGCCTATGCACGACCGGCGGCCTCGAGCGCCGCGACGTCGGTCGAGTCGCTGCTGCTATCGCCCTCTATGAAGGCTGGCCCGCTGTCAAGTCCCATGTCAGCTTCCTGACATCTCACCGCTTTTCGCCGGGTGAGCGCTGTCGTGTCAAGCGCCCGAGCAAGGTCACTTTGGGTGACCATCGCGGCTCGTGGCGCTTGACACGACAGCGTGAACCTGGCAGGACGTGGTCACGGGCCGCGAGCGGATCGGTGGGCTGGAGCGGTGCTCATCTCTCTATCGCTTCATCAACTTCGAAGACCAGGTGTAATCGGGGCTCGCTCCGGTGGCGCAACTCAAAAGTGGACTGTCAAGCAGTCAGGGCGATAACGGCGCCTGCCGGAGCGAAGGGCTTAAACGGTTGGTTGCGCGTCAGCATGTACCAGATCGCCTCGCTCAGCTTCCGAGCGAGTTCGATCTGCGCGACCTTCGCGCCGCGCTGGCGGCCGAGGCGGCGCCTGGTGCGCTGGTAGCGCTGCTCGTAGAGCGGGTGGCTGGAGGCGGCGATCGCGGCCTCCATCAGCCCCCAGCGCAAATACCTGGGCCCGTGCTTTGAGAGCGGGCCGCGCTGGTCCATCTCACCGGACTGTTTGACGCGCGGGCACAGGCCGGTGTAGCCAGTGAGCTTGACCGGCGAGGAGAACCGGCTGATGTCGCCGATCTCGCACGCGACCGTGAACGAGGTGATCCAACCGAACCCGGGGGCGGTCATCAGGATCGGGATGTAGCGGTGATCGGCGCCCGAGCGATGGAGCTGTTTCGCGATGCCCGTGATCCGGGCCTCGAGATCGTCGATCAACACAAGGCTGGCGTCGACGTGCGACCGCCACGGCTCGGGGATCTCGAGCTCCGTGAGCAGCCGCCTCCCCGCCGCCCCGAACAAGTCCGACATGTGGCGCTGATGGCCGAAAGTGATCAGCGTCGAGTGCACCCGACTCTTCAGCGTCGAGCGGTGCTTGACGAGGTGCACCCGCCAGCGCGAGATCTCCCGTTCGCGCCGCAGCTCGAACGTCGGCAGCCAGATCGCCGGCACCAGGTCCCGGAACGACAGCTCCGCCAGCACGCGGGAGTCAATCTTGTCGGTCGTGCACGCCAGCGGCGCCAGCCCCTTGACCTTCTGCGCGTCGGCAACCAGCACCTCCCACCCGTGCGCCACCAGCTCATCGTGGACGAACCTCGCGCCGTTCATCGACTCGACCACAGCCCTCACCGGCTCACCGTAGACCGCCACCCGGCGGGCGAGCCCATACAGGCCGTCACGATCGGGGGTCGCCGTAAGGCGATCGATCAACTCTCCCTGATCGGAAATCAGGCAAACGTCGACGCGCCTGCGACTCAGATCCAACCCAACATGAAGCATCAGTTCCTCCTTCCCCGCCGCCGGCGGGCAGGATCAGCCGACCCGACCGCGTACCGTCACGATCGTCGGTTCTCTCTTTCGGATGGCCGGCCGCGCGGGGGCAACCGCGCGCGCCTCAACCTACGCTGTTCGAGATGGAGAGCCGACCTCCTCCTGGCGACTACCGCCGCCGAGGAGGCCCGCCTTCATCACATTCAGAACGAGCAGCAGGGTCAGCACGGGCAGCGTGGCCGCTCCTTGAGTGAAGCCGTCATCAGCGCGGCGCCAACAGCACGGCAGCTGACACCCGCTTCCGGACAGGAGGAGTAGCGAGGGACCTCATCGCGGACGTTGCGGCAGCGTGAACGGCTGGCGGCTACTCCTTGACCCTCAAGCGGTCCCGCCGCCGGCGTGGCCCCTTCGGGTGTGGTAGGGGAAGTCCCAGCCGTCGTTTGAGGGCGGGGGCGATGTGGCTGCCGGTGCTCCACCAGCGCTGATTCAGGCCGGTGGGGACGGCGAGGGCGCGATCGCAGCCGTTGCCTGGGAGGTCGCGGGTTGCCCGCTCCC
>DASSGR010000197.1:0-57105 GCA_035693425.1 Solirubrobacteraceae bacterium | reverse complement strand
AACGCCTGATGGGAATGCTCGCCTGGGTCATGATGGGCCTGGCCCTCTGGCACTTCACGATCTGGCTTCCAGACCATTACTGGGGCGGCATCGTCGGGGCCTTCCTCGGGGCGCTGATCGGCGCCTTCTTGTTCGGGTTCCTGATCAACGGCTTCTCGATCCCCGGGCGCCACGACACCGATCTGACTACGGCGCTCGAGGCGATCCCCGGTGCGCTGATCGGGATGGGCCTCGTCTACTTCGAGGGCTTCCGCCGCGAGCGTGCCGGGCAGTCCGACAGCCTGGGCTTGACCTAACTCCGGATCCCTGAGGCCCGAGCCCCCCCGGGATCCGTCGGGCGCGGCACATACGCTGCGGCGATGGCGCAAGCTGCTCTGTTGCCGATCCAGCCTGCCGGTGCCCCGGGTCCGGGCGTGGACCTGCACGCTGTGCGGGAGGTCGCGGGCGACATTGCGGCGCCGGTGACCCGGGTCGAGATCCCGGACTACGACCTGGCCGCCGCGCTGGCGCTCCGACGCGAGCTCGGTGTCAGCCACGCGTTCGCCCAGGTGCTGGTGCGCCGCGGCCTGGCCGATCCGCAGGCCGCGCGCGACTTCCTGCGGGCCGACGAGACCCACGACCCTGCCGAGTTTGCCGGGATCGACGTGGCCGTCGACGCGATCCGGCGCCGGATCGAGTCCGGGGGGCGAATCGTCGTCCACGGCGATTACGACGTCGACGGCGTCTGCGCGACGGCGATCATGGTCCGGGCGCTGCGCGCGCTGGGCGCGAACGTGGGGTGGTTTCTGCCAGGGCGCATCGACGACGGCTACGGGCTGTCGGAGGAGACCGTGCGGCGGCTCGCCGGACGCGACTGCGAGCTGCTGCTCACCGTCGACTGCGCCATAACGGCCGTGGACGAGGTGGAGCTCGCGCGTGCGGCGGGCCTCGAGGTGGTCGTCACCGATCACCACGCGCCGCGTGCCGACGGGCGGCTGCCGGACTGCCCGATCGTGCATCCCACGGTGTGCGGATACCCCTGTCCCGAGCTGTGTGGAACCGGCGTCGCCTACAAGCTGGCGCAGGCGCTGGGGGCGGACACGGCCGCCGACGACGTGGAGCTCGTGGCGCTGGCGACGGTGGCCGACGTGATGCCGCTGCGTGGCGAGAACCGCCGCCTGGTGCGTGAGGGCCTCGGCGCAATGGCCAACACGGCCAAGCCGGGCCTGCGCGCGCTGATGGAGGTGGCGCGCGCGGACCCCAGCCTGTTGGACACCTACGCGCTCGGCTTTCGGCTGGCGCCGCGGATCAACGCCGCAGGGAGGCTGCGGCGTGCCGACGCCGGGCTCGAGCTGCTGCTGACGGACGATCAGCAGCGCGCGCGGGCGATCGCCGCCGAGCTCGACATGGTCAACGTCGAGCGCCGCGCGGTCGAGCGGCAGATCTTGTGGGAGGCGCAGGCAGAAGTCGCGCGCCTCGGCCCCCGCAGCGCGTACGTGCTGGCCGCCGAGGGCTGGCATCCGGGAGTGATCGGGATCGTGGCGTCGCGGATCGCCGAGAGCTATCACCGCCCAGCGATCCTGATCTCGCTCGATGCCGAGCTTGGAACGGGCTCGGGTCGCAGCATTCCCGGGTTCGACCTGCTCGGCGCGCTGCACGCCGCCGCTGGCCACCTCGAGCGCTACGGCGGCCACCGCGCGGCCGCGGGAATGACGATCAGGCGAGATCGGGTGCAGGAGCTGCGCGCGGCGGTCGAAGCCCACGCCGAGGCCGTGCTTACACCCGACCTGCTCCAGCCGGTCGAGCGAATCGACGCGATCGTCTCGGGCGCCGACCTGGGCTTGGGCTTCGCCGAAGAACTCGAATCGCTCGCGCCGTGCGGCATGGGCAACCCCCAACCAAGGCTGCTGGTCCCCGGCGCGCGGTTCAAAGACCCCCGGCCGATGGGGGAGGGCCGCCATCTGCGCTTCACGGTGACGTCGGGGGGCACCCGGGCCCGCGCGGTGTCATTCGGCTGCGACGGGCGCCTGGGGGTCGAGGCGGAGAGACCGGTGGACGCCAGCTTCCGGCTTGGGCTAAACGCCTACAACGGCGCGATCGAGCCGCGGCTGCTCCTGCGCCATGCCCGCCCATGCGCGCCCGAGCCCATCGAGATCTTGGGGGAGTCCAATCACTATCTGGGCGCCGTGTTCGACGAGCTCGACCGCTCATTGGACGCCCACTGCGAACAGGCCGGGACCGGAGCGACCACGGTGCTCGATCGCCGCGGTGAGAGCGCCCTTGCAGTGCTCGCCGACGCGATGGCCTCGGGCGGCAAGGTCCTTGCCGTGTGCGCCGACGTGCACAGACGCCTGGGGGGCCTGAGCGAGCGGGTCGGCGGCTTTGCGCTGATCTCCTATTACGCCTTGCAGTGCCGTCCTGAGATCGTGGCCGGCTTCGAGCACGTGGTTGCGCTTGATCCTCCCGCGTCACCGGCCGCGGGCGCGCTGCTGCGGACCCGCGTGCGTTTTACCCACCTGGCGTGGGGCGAGCCTGAGCTACGCTTTGCTGAGCAGATGCACGAGCTCGAGTACGGTCTACGCGCTTCGCTCGTGGCTCTCTACCGGAGCCTTCGGGCCCGGGGGAGGGTGACCGGTGAGGAGCTCGAGCGCCTGCTTCGCGGTGACGGGCCGCACGGTCGGCCGGCGCGCCTGGCGGCTAGGCTGATCAGGGTCCTCGCGGAGCTGGAGCTCGTCAGCCTCGACCGGGACCTGCCGGCCCTGGCGATCGCCGGAACGACGTCCACCGCGTTGGAGCGCTCCCCGGCATACCGGGCCTATGAGCAGCGATACGAGGACGGACGACGATTCCTGAGCAAGGCAAGACCCCGGCAGAGCAGCTGACAGAGTCGCAAGAAGACCGGTCGCCGCGCGCGAAGGACGAGTCGCGCGACGGCAACGGCGGCGGCCGGCGGCGCTCATCGCTGATCACGGTGCGGCCCCCGGTCGACCGCATCGAGCGCTCGGACACGCAGGCCGCGATCGAGCGTGCCGAGCTGACCACGGTCGAGCGCAGGTTGCTCGCGGATCTGTTTGCGATCGTCGAGGAGCACGCTCACGAGGCCGCCCTCGCAGTCGATCGGGACCGGGTCGAGGAGGCGTTCGTGTACGCCTGCGTCCACCATGCCGATCAGCGCCGGCGCAGCGGCGAGGACTTCATCATCCATCCGGTCGGCGTCGCGAAGATCTGCGCGGGTATGCGCCTCGACACCGAGACGCTGTGCGCGGCGCTGTTGCACGACACGGTCGAGGACACCTCGGCGTCGCTTGAGGAGGTACGCGAGGCGTTCGGCGACGAGGTGGCGGGACTCGTCGACGGCGTCACCAAGCTCACCGGGTTGACGTTCCAGTCGCGCGACGAGGCCCAGGCCGAGAACTACCGCAAGATGATGGTCGCGATGGCCACGGACATCCGGGTCATCCTGATCAAGCTCGCCGATCGCCTGCACAACATGCGCACGATCGCTGCGGTTCCCAAGCAGAAGCAGATCGAGAAGGCCCGGGAGACGCTCGACATCTACGGCCCGATCGCCCACCGCCTAGGTATCCACGCGATCAAGTGGGAGCTCGAGGACCTGGCGTTCCAGACGCTGCACCCCCGCAAGTACAACGAGATCAAGGGTCTGGTGGCCCAGCAGCGCGCCGAGCGCGAGCGCTACGTCAACCAGGCGGGCCAGTATCTGTCAAAGGAGCTCGACGAGCTGGGGATCGGGGCGGAGATCTCGGGCCGCGCCAAGCACTTCTACTCGATCTACTCGAAGATGACCAAGAAGGGTCGCGAGTTCAACGAGATCTACGACCTCACCGCGATGCGCGTGATCGTGGGCTCGGTGAAGGACTGCTACGGAGCCGTGGGCGTGATCCACTCGCTGTGGAAGCCGCTGCCCGGCCGCTTCAAGGACTTCATCGCGATGCCCAAGTTCAACATGTACCAGTCGCTGCACACGACCGTGATCGGGCCCGAGGGACGGCCGCTGGAGATCCAGATCCGCACGCGCGAGATGCACGACCTGGCGGAGTTCGGGATCGCCGCGCACTGGATGTACAAGGAGTCCGACGGCGCCGGAGGGTCGCCACCCGCTCCCGACGGCAAGCTCAAGTGGCTGCGCACGCTGCTCGACTGGCAGCAGGACATGGCCGACCCCAAGGAGTTCATGGAGACCCTCAAGGTCGATCTGTTCGAGGACGAGGTGTTCGTGTTCACCCCCAAGGGCGAGGTCAAGTCGCTCGCCTCCGGCGCGACGCCGCTCGACTTCGCCTACGAGATCCACACCGACGTGGGGCACCGGTGCGTGGGCGCCAAGGTCAACGGCAAGATCGTGCCGCTCTCGTACCAACTGCGCTCGGGCGACATCGTCGAGGTGCTGACGTCCAAGCGTGAACGTGGTCCCTCGCGTGACTGGCTCGCGTTGGTCAAGACCACGCGTGCCCGCAACAAGATCAAGGCGTGGTTCAAGGCCGAGAGCCGCAAGGACACCGAGCACGCCGGCCGCGAGCTGCTCCAGGAGCACCTGAAGAAGCAGGGTCTGCCGGCCCAGAAGCTCGTCGGCTCGTCGCTGCTGGCCGACGTGATCCGGGAGATGGGCTTCCGCAAGGCCGAGGACTTCTACATCGCGCTGGGCGGCGCGAAGATCTCGGCCAAGGTCGTCGTCAACAAGATCATGCAGCTGCTCAAGCAGGGCGAGGCGGCCGAGTCCGAGCCGACCGCAGCCGACGACCTGCTGCACACCCGGCGCCGACGCTCGCGCGCGACGACTTCGTCGAGCCGCTACGGCATCACGGTCGAGGGGATCGACGAGGTCATGCTGCGCATGGCCAAGTGCTGCCGGCCGGTCCCGGGCGATCCGATCGTCGGCTACATCTCGCTGGGGCGCGGAATCACGATCCACCGCGAGGACTGTCCAAACGTCGCGGTGTTGCGGCGAGACCCCGAGCGCTTCACGCCGGTGTCGTGGGATGGCGACGCCGACACGTCGTTCCGGGTCGAGATCCAGGTCGACGGCTGGGATCGCCACCGGCTGCTCGAGGACATGTCGCGGACGTTCGCCGAGGCCGGGATCAACATCATCGAGGCGCGCTGCACGGTGACGCACCCGATGGTCAAGAACCGCTTCGTCGTCGAGGTTGGCGACACCCACGCGCTGGATCAGACGATCAACCGGCTGCGCAACATCGAGTCGGTGTTCGACGCCTACCGCGTGACCCCGGGCGGCGGATAGGCCCTGCCTGCGATGGGCGTCATCCATCGCCGCGGGCAGAGTGGGTGGGAGGGTGTCGTCGCGCTCCAGTACGGCGATCCGGCGCTGTCGGGCGTCCGCAAACATGAGCTGATCGGCGAGGCCGAGGGCGCCACGCGCTACCGGGTCAGGTACTTCGACGTCCCGGCCGGTGGCAGGACCGCCCGCGAGCGCCATCCCCACGACCACGGGGTGGTGATCGTCACCGGCCGCGCGCGCGTCACGTTGGGCGACGAGGTGCATGAAGTGGGGGAGGGGGACGTGGTGTACGTCGCCGGCGACGAGTTGCACTGCTTCGAGGCGCTCGACGAGCGCCCGCTGGGGTTCGTCTGCGTGGTCGGGCCTCGCGCCTGACCGGCTCTCGAAATAGACCGTGATCTTTTGCCGGGCGGCGCGTCCTACGGACAGGAGCCCCAACGCGGACTGGCCGGATCGCCGGGGGAAAGGTCAAGACGAGGAGCAAGCATGCACGTAACCAAGCGAGCCGCGGTAGCCGCGCTGACCGCCGCTGCGTTCGCCGGATCCTCCATCACCGCCGTAAGTGCGCTGGGTGACCGGGGCGGCGACCACGGCAACGGCGAGCACCACGCAAAGGGCGAGCACCGGGGCTTCGACGAGCACGGCAACTTCGGCGAGCACCGCGGCAACACTCTGTTCGACACGACGCTTGCGCCGACCGTCCCCGGCGATCCCACGCTGCATGGCAACGCCGCCGGCGGCGCGCCGTGGGTGCTCAAGTTCGGCGAGGCTCGGCTGCGCCAGGACGGGCGGCTCGACGTCCGGATCCGTGGTCTGGTGATCCCGCCCCCGACCGGTAACGGAACACCGGGACCGGTCACGACCGTACGGGCGGCGCTGTTCTGCGGCATTGACACGACAGCGGCGGCGACAACGCAATCGGTCCCGCTGTCCACGTCTGGCAACGCGCGGATCCGCGCCTTCCTGACGCTACCGGCGAAGTGCCTGGCGCCGGCGCTGCTGATCCAGCCCAACGGAGCGAGCGCGATCTACATCACCGCCAACGGATTCGGCGGGTAACTCCCCCGGTGTAGCCCCCCGAGGGAGGGATGAGCGTTTGGTCACCCCAGCTCGACGTCCACGCGCTGGGGTGGCCGGACGCGCATCGCGCGCGTCTGTGCCGACGGCTGCTTGGTGATCAGGATCGCCTCGCCGGTGGTCAGGCGCTTGATCTGATTTGGGTGGATCACGAATCGCTCGACCTGCCGGCGAGTGCTGCGGCGGGTGTCGTAGCGACCGAGCAGGCCTCCACCGGTCTGGATCGTGCGTTCCCAGACCTGGTGGGTGCCCACCAGCTGGGCTGCCGTAAGAGCGGAGTCGGGCACGTCCTGGCGATGGATGATCTTCACCGCCGCGTTGCCCAGCAGCTGATCGCGCAGGCCGGGGGCGGCCCGATCCATGTCGGCAAACTCCTGCGTGGCGACGACGACGCTGAGCCCCGGCTCGCGGCCCCGCGCCACCAGCTGGATCAGGTGGTCGGCCCCCAGCGCCGAGAACTCGTCGATCGCGATCAGCGCGTGGGGCAGGGGCGCGCCGTTTGACTCGGCGAGCCTGTCGCCGGCTGCCGACACGAGGTCCTGAACGACCATCGTGCCCAGCTGTGCGGCCAACCCGGGATACCGGCTCGAATTCAGACTGAAGACCACGACCGGGTCGCCGGACAGGGCTGCACGCAGGTCGATCTGACCGGCGGACGCTCGCGCCGGCTCGAGAAACGGCCCTGCGGCCGACTCGGCCAGGAGCGCCAGCCGCGTCCGCAGGCCCTTCACAGCGCTGATCTGGTCGGGGGTGAGCTCCGCCAGGTAGTCCTGCACCCGCGCGGCGAGCGGGCGCGGCAGATCTCGCAGCATCCGCGGCATCCGCCGGGGATCCATCGCCGTCACCATCTCCGCGAGCGTCGGAGGTCGCCCGGGATGCACGTGGGCAAGCACTCCGAGCGCCATCTGCGCGTAACGCTCAGCCGCCCGCTTGTAGTGAGGCTCGCTGAAGCGCTCGGTTGCGATCAACCTGTCCTTGAGCTCGGTTGGGTTGCCGTGGCCCAGGGGGTTCCAGTGACTGGGTCCGTCGATGCTCCACAGCACGAACGGACGCCCGGCCGCGGCGGCCGCTGCCTCGAGCTCGGCCGCGAACGACGGCGAGCCCTTCATGTCGATCGCGACCACCGGCCGGTTTCGAGCGACGTGGTCGGTGAGGATCGCAAGCAGCGTCGTGGACTTGCCCGCGCCGCTTGCACCAAGGATCAGGCCGTGGGCCGACAGCTGCTGGTCTGAGAGGACCACCTGGCGCCCATGGGCGTCGACGCCGAGCACGACTCCGGCCTCGGGCGTCGTCGCCGATCCCGCCCGCGCGCGGGCGACCCGCCTGGCGCCGAGCGCGACGGCCACGCTGATCGTGCCGGCGAGCACGGCCACGGTCACCCACGCCGGCGGCGACAGCATCAGCGCCGCGAACATGGGCGTCAGCCAGTAGGGCCGACGGCGAGGGCGTGGGGAGCCGGTGCTCATCGCGCGAGCTTTGCGACCCGGGCCTGATCGTGCCGCGCGATCCCGCGTGTGCGGCCGGCGGCGCGATGCGGGCCGTCAGCCGATCGCACCCGGTGAATCGCTACCAACGACGAGATCCCCAGCCGTGACATGGAAGCGCTCAGCGCTTGCGCCACGTGCGGCTTGTAGACGACGTACAGGACCCGGGCGATCCGGGGATCGGCGGCGTAGCCCGCGAGGATCCGCTCTCGCGCGGCAGCCGGTTTCGACGTGATCTCGAGCTCCAACGCGAGTCTTCGGCCGCTGCGGTCGATGATCAGCAGGTCCGGGTAGTGAAGACGCTCCCGGCCATCGCGGCCGAGTCCGCCCAGACGCACTCCGAACGGATCGTCACGTCCCTTGGCGTCGCGCGAGCGCATCACGCGCTCGGCCAGCACCTCGCGCATCGGGCCGAACGCGCCGTTACGGGCCGCCAGCCACAGCCACGCGGCGCCGACGTCGTGCCAGTAGTTCGTCAGGGAGATCGGTAGGGGCCGCAGTTCGCTGCCGATCAAGTCCAGGCCGAGCCGGGTGCAGCGGTAGGCGACGGGCTGGCCGGAAAGCACCGGTTCTTCGATCAGGTAGCCGGCGTCGGTCAGCTCGCGCAGGCGCGCCGAGGCCGCATCGGCGCAGCCGCCAAGCAGTGCCTGGGCCTGCGCCGGCAGCACGAAACGGTGCTCGCCGATGAACGCCAGCAGCGCATCCACACTCCTACAGAGCCCGCAGGCTCCGTGATAACACCCCCCTACAGCCCGGGGTGCGGCAGCGAGCTGGTGTTCACCACCTCGAAGTCCCTGCCGCTCAACCGATCGAGCAGGTGCAGGGCATCGTTGTTCCAGTGGCGGTCAGGGGCGCCTGAGATGTACCACGGCGAGCCGTTGTCGGCGAGAATCATGCCGTAGCGCTTCAGCGCCTGCGCGACCACGCGCGCCTGATAGGGCAGCCCCGAGATGTTGACGCCGCGCTTGAGGCGCACCCGCAAGCCCATCGGCGGCAGCGAGGAGCCGCTACACGTGGACGCCTCGTGGCGGGCTGGGTACACGTACTTCTTGGCCGTGCACGAGGCGGTGAAGCGCAGCGCGTGGTCGATGGCGCCGTGGGCTACCTCGGGGTAGAGCGCCAGCCCTGGCAGGATCGGCAGACCGGCCGCGTCGGCCGACGTGAATCCCGCCGGGCGGAGATGGTCCGAGCGCAGGTTGAAGATCGCTCCCGAGCCCGCCGTCCAGCGCTTGCCGCCGTTATGCGGGTAGGCCGCGAACAACTCGTAGTCGCGGCACGAGTCGCGGTCGACCACGATCACGTGGCGGTCGCCGGACGAGTTCGCTCCGCCCTCGATCGGGACGTTCTTGGGGAGCGGATACAGGTGGCCGTCGGACTCGGACCCGTACTGGAAGCTGACCGGCACGCGGCGGATGTGCTTGGAGACCACCATGTACGGGATCCCGATCGGCGAGCCGTTGTACAGGCCCGAGCCGAAGTCCGGGTGGACGGGGTCGTTGAGTCCGATCCGGGCGATGATCGCCGCGGAGTTGTTGGCGACCGGCAGCCCGTCGACTCGCTGGTTCCACGGGTTGTCCGCCGGAAACACCGGGCAGGCCGGTGCGCCGGGGAGCGGGTGCGCCGGTGAGTAGCGGGCCACGGTCGCTGACGGCACGAGCAGCGCGAGACCGGCGATCAGGACGGCGAGGCGGGCCCTCAAGAGACGACCATGATCCCGCGCGGCGTCACTCCGAACGTCGCTTCGGGGGCCTCGCCGATGTAGTCGCCGTCGACCTGCAGCGGCAGCGGCCGGTCATCGAGCGACCGGATCGTGAGCTCTCGCACGCCGCTGAACGGATGGACGTGGCGGTGCTTGGTGACGCGGGCTTGCTTTGACAGCGCGCGCCAGATGATCGTGGGGACATCGGTGGGCCGCGCGCGCTCGAGCACCAGGCCGGCGAGGTCGCCGCTGGTAAGCGACGCGCCCTCTGCCATCTCGACGGGCCGGCTGCCGAAGTATGTGTAGGGAGCGGCGTTCTGGATGATCGCGCTCACACCCAGGACCCGCTCGTCCCCGAGCACCGCCTCCAGACGGGGCGGGTGCACGAGGTAGTGCCGCGTGAACGTGTTGACGCCCGTCACCGTGTAGTACCACTCGCCGAGCCGGGCCTTGAGGCGGGGGTGGGCGTCCACGCGCTCCACCACGGCGGCGTCGAGCCCGATTCCCGCCGAGAACGTGAACTTGCGGCCGTTGACGTCGCCGAGGTCGACGCGGCGCGGGCGCCAGTCATCGGCGATCCGCAACAGATGCTCGGTCGCGTCCACGACGTCGGCGGGGATCCCGAGCATGCGGCAGTAGACGTTCGCTCGCCCTCCGGGAAGGCAGCTCAGCGGCGTGTTGGAGCCGGCCAGCCCGTTGGCGGCCTCGTTGACGGTCCCGTCGCCGCCGAACGCGACCACCACGTCGTAGCCCTCGCGAGCGGCGTCACGAGTCAGTTCGGTCGCGTGATCCCGAGACTCCGTGTCGATCGCGTCGACCTCGTAGGAACCGCGCAGCGCGTACACCACGAGGTTCTTCAGCCGGTCGGAGACCGTCGTCGCGTAGGGGTTGACGATGATCAGCATGCGCCGCGTGGGCGGGCGCCGGCCCGCGACGAGCATCGCCTCGAGGCGTTCGAGCGGATCGCTGGAGGTGGCGGCCATGGCGGCGGAAACCTAACACCGGTGCCCGACCCTTGTTACTGAGGCGTAATCGGCACGAGGCCGCATCAGCGCTTTAACTCAAGAACCGGCCGGGCCTGCCGAATCGTGTGCTTATAATTCGGACCACATAGCAGTACGCATCCAGAGGGGTGGAGGGATATGGCCCTACGAAACCCCGGCAACCTCCCGCAAGGGAAAGGTGCCAATTCCATCAGGCTCCAACGACAAGGCCTGGGAGATGTGGAAAAGGCGGTTTCTCGACCTCCGACCACAGACCCCGGCGGAGGTTTTTTCACATATGCCGCCAGAGTCTCTTCGCTGCAAGGAATGCAAGACCACCTACGCGCTCGATGCGCGCTACGTCTGCGAGCAATGCTTCGGGCCGCTCGAAGTGGCCTACGCGTCGCGCACAGACGATGATCCGGCCGCGCTGCGGCGCAGGATCCAGGCAGGGCCGCACACGTTGTGGCGCTACGCCGACTTCCTGCCCGTGCAGGCGCCCCCGCGCGGGACCCTCCCCGCGGGGTGGACGCCGCTGCTGAAGGTCGACCGGCTCGCCCAGCAGCTCGGTCTGCGCGACCTGTGGATCAAGAACGACGCCGCGAACCCCACTCATTCCTTCAAGGATCGGGTGGTGTCAGTCGCCCTCGCCCGCGCCCGCGAGCTCGGCTTCGACACGATCGCATGCGCCTCGACCGGCAACCTCGCAAACGCCGTGGCAGCCCACGCCGCCGCCGCAGGGCTGGAGTCCTACGTGTTCATCCCGGCCGACCTGGAGGAGCAGAAGGTGCTCGCGACCGGCGTGTACGGGACGAACCTGGTCGCCGTCTCCGGCAACTACGACGACGTCAACCGACTGTGCACCGAGGTCTCGGGCGAGCACGATTGGGCGTTCGTGAACATCAACATGCGGCCGTACTACGCCGAGGGATCGAAGACGCTGGCGTTTGAGACCGTCGAGCAGCTCGGGTTCGAGCTGCCCGACCGAGTGGTCTGCCCGATTGCGTCGGGGTCGCTGTTCACCAAGATCGCCCGCGGTTTTGAAGAATGGCTCGAGCTCGGCCTGGTGGAAGGCGACCTGCCGACGTTCAACGGCGCACAGGCCACCGGGTGCTCGCCGGTGGCGACCGCGTTCGAGGCCGGCCATGACTTCTGCCGCCCGGTCAAGCCCGACACCATCGCCAAGTCGCTGGCGATCGGCAACCCGGCCGACGGCCCGTATGCGCTCGACCTCGCGCGCCGCAGCGGCGGCGCGATCGATTCGGTCACCGACGACGAGATCCGCGAGGGCATCAAGCTGCTCGCCCGAACCACCGGCATCTTCACCGAGACCGCCGGCGGGGTCACGGTCGCGGTGCTCGCAAAGCTCGCCCAGCGCGGCGACATCGATCCGGACGAGCGCGTCGTTGCCTACATCACCGGCGACGGGCTGAAGACGCTCGACGTGGCTCGCGGCACGTTTGAGGCGTGGCAGATCAAGCCCACGCTCGAGTCGTTCGAAGCCGCCCACGAACGGGTCGCCGCGGTGGCCTGATCGTGGTGATCTGACATCGGCGACGATTAGACTGGTGGGCCCGATGGCAGTCACCGTCAAGATCCCAACTCAGTTGCGTGCCGCGACCGACGGCGAGGGAGTTGCCAACGTCGAGGGTTCGACCGTCGGGGAGGTTCTCGACGCGCTGTATGACCGCTACGGCGAGTTGCGCAGCCGGATCGCCGAGGACGGCGGCCTGCGCCGGTTCGTGAACGTATACGTGGGCGGTGAGGACATCCGCTTCCTCGACGGCCTCGACACGGCTGTGGAGGACGGCGACGAGGTCACGATCCTGCCGGCCGTCGCCGGCGGGCGCTAGCGCGTTCGTCGGGGACGGAAACGTCCCGCGCGGCACCGCTAGCTCGTCGCCCCGGGACGTTCCCGTCCCACCAGAACGGTTACGTCCCACGCCTCGCGGCGAACCCGTCGACCGGGACGTTTCCGGACTAGGCGATGGGCGGATCCGGCAAGATCGGGCCCAGGGCGGCCGCCGGGACGGCCTCGCCGGGCCGGGAACGTCCCCGCGAGTCCCAGCGACCGGACGGTTGTCCGGCCCGCCTCGGTCCGCGATGCAACACCGCAGTCCGCGGCTCCCTGGCCGGACGCCGTCCCGCTCGTCGCCTCGTCGTAAGCAAGGCGTTGAGCCGAGCCCTCCCGCGTGCCCGGCGGTTGCCCCCAAAACGCCCCTGGTCCCTTAGGTCCTCAAGTCCTTCGGCCGGGCCCTCCCGCAAGCCCGGCCTCCGAGTTGCCCCCATTCCCTGACTCGGCCCCCAACTCCGCGCCGGACCCCGCCCCGGATTCGGCGCTGTTCATGCCCCCAATGTGTCCCCAACTCCTGCCTAGGAAGCTTCTCCGGCTACTCCGACGCCGACGGGGCAGCTCACGCCGGTCCCGCCAAGCCCGCAGTAGCCCCAAGGGTTCTTGGCCAGATACTGCTGGTGGTAGTCCTCCGCGTAATAGAAGGGCCCGGCCTTTGTGATCTCGGTCGTGATCTCCGGGTAGCCGGCCTCCCGCAGCCGCTCTGCGAACGCGTCGCGCGAGGCTTCGGCAAGGACGCGCTGCACTTCGGTCGTCCAGAAGATCGCCGAGCGGTACTGGGTGCCGACGTCGTTGCCCTGTCGCATGCCCTGGGTCGGATCGTGGCCCTCCCAGAACAGACGCAGGAGCTCGCCGTAAGAGGTCTTGGTGGGGTCGAACACGATCAGCACGGCCTCGGCGTGGCCGGTGCGAGTCGTGCAGACCTCCTCGTAGGTCGGATTCGGCGTGAAGCCGCCCTCGTAGCCGACTGCGGTCGTGTAGATCCCGTCCGCCTGCCAGAAAATGCGTTCCGCGCCCCAGAAGCATCCCATCGCCACGATCGCCTGCTCGATGCCGTCTGGAAACGGCGGCTCCAGGGGCGTGCCGAGCACTTCGTGGCGCCCTGACACCGGCATCTGCCGGTCGCGGCCGCGGAGCGCAGCGGCCGAATCGACCATCTCCGTCTTCTTCCGGAACCCGAGCATGGGCACAGACTACGACCAAGGTCTTACGCGCCCCGAAACGCGTCTGTTACAGCTTGCGAAACGATTTGGACACAAAAGCGCTGCGCTACCGTTGATCCAGTAGCAGGCAGCCCGCTCGGCGCGGGCGGCCCTTCAAACGAAACGATTTCGCCTACGAGCAGGGGCAAGAAGATCACCTCCACGTCCAACCCGTCTCCCGCTGGCGCGGGCCGCAAGCGAAGGTGGCCCGGGGTGCTGGCGCTCGTCGCGGCGCTGATCACCGTCGTCCCGATCGTCATCGGGGTCGCGATCACCGCGGCCAAGCCGGGCCCCGCTGCCGCGAGCGGCTCGAGCTTCAAGCCGGTCGCACCGTCGCCCGTGGCCGCAACGCCGACCCCTACGAGCACACGCTCGAACAAGCCCGCCCGACAGCCCGGCGTGCTCGTCGCGCTGCTTGCGCACGCGACCACGATGCGAACCTCCCCCGACGGCCCGACCCTCGCACAGCTCCCGTTGCGCACCGAGTTCGGTTCCCCCCAGGCGTTGTGGGTCGTCCGCCGGTCCGGCTCGTGGCTCGGCGTGGTCAGCCCGTTGGCCGGCAACGGAAAGCTCGGCTGGATCGATCAGTCGACGGCAAAGCTCGGCCGCGTCGCCTGGCAGATAAAGGTCTCACTGCACGCCCGTCGCCTGACCGTGAGCGATAACGGCAAGGTGGTCAAGCGATACACGGTGGCGGTCGGCAGGCCCAGCGCCCCGACGCCGACCGGGCGTTTCGCGGTCACCGACCGGCTGCTCACCGGGAATCCGTCGGGCCCCTACGGATGCTGCATTCTCGCCCTCTCTGCCAAGTCCCCGCACGCGATCCAGGGGTGGACCGGGGGCAACCGGATTGCGATCCACTCCACGCCGGAGACCTCAACCATCGGTCTCCCCGTGAGTCACGGCTGCGTGCGGCTGACGCTCGCCGAAGGTCGCTGGCTGATGGCGCACGTGCCACTCGGCACGCCCACGATCATCAGCGCCTGACGACCGCCCGGGTCCCACGTTTGTCCTGCGTTGCTGCGGGTATCGCTAGCAGTGCGGGGAGCCGCAAAGCAATGGCCACGAGCACCGAAATCGAGCCACACCAGGAGCGCGCCGAGCGACGCGGACAAGGTGACCGCGAGCCCGTCCGCGACGAGCTGCCGATGGAGCGCCTGGACCGCAACTCGATCGAGCTGATGGGGCAGTTGCGCGTCGCCGGCACCGGGGTTCAGGTGCTGCTGGCATTCCTGCTGGTCGTCCCGTTCAACGCCCGCTGGTCCCGCGTGACGGCGTTTGACCGCTACGTCTATTTCGTCACGCTGCTGTGCATCGCCGCGGCGGCCGTGCTGCTGATCGCGCCGTCGGTCCATCACCGGATGCTGTTTCGCCGTGGCGAAAAGGCCTATCTGGTGTCGCTGGGCAACCGCCTGGCGATAATCGCGATGGCCCTCGTCACGATCGGCCTGACCGGCATTCTGCTGCTGATCTCACACGTGCTGTTCGGCGGCCTCACGGCGGCGATCGTGGCCGCGGTCGCGCTCGGCGGCGTCGTCACGCTGTGGTTTGGTCTGCCGCTGCGACGCGACCACCGCCACTAGCTCGTCGGAATCAGCCGAACAGCGGCAACCGCCGCCGCCGCGCGAGCTCGTCCATCCCCGACTGAATGCTCGCGCACACCCGCTCGTGCGCGTCCTCGACGTAGTCGCGGTCCTCCGCGAGGTCGGGATCGTCCCCGAGCACGATCGGCTCCTGGAACGCAGTGCGGATCTTCGTCGGCAGCGGAATCTCGGGCAGCAGCGCGGGGGAGAGGCCCCACGGGACCTGCAGGGCGATCGGAAACATCTTCAGGCGGGCCACCTTGTCGAGCTGGAGCGCGCTTGCGATTCGCCGTCCGCTGGCGAGCACCGGCATCGAGTCGGGTCCGCCGACCGTGGAGATCGGCACGATCGGAACCTGGCTGCGCAGTGCCAACCGGATGAACCCCATCCGCCCCGCCAGGATCGCCTGATCTCGCTTGGTCCACGGGCGCAGGGAGTCGCGCTCGCCGCCCGGCCACAGCGCCACGTCCTGCCCGGAGGCCAGCGCCGCGGCGATGCTGTCGGGCGCCGCCGGAAGCACGCCCATGCGGCGGAAGTAGGCGCCGACCAGCGGAGCGGCCATCAGGGCGTCGTGGGCCGTCCCGTGCAGCGGCCGGTTGCGGCCGAACCGGCGCCACCACTGCACCCCGATGGTCCAGGCGTCCCATACAAACGGGGCGCCAGAGTGAATGCCGATCAGCAGCGCGGGCGGGTCGGGAAGCCGCTCCCAGCCCTCGATCTCCATCCTGAACCAGTAGTCCATGAGTGGATTCCAGAAGTACTTCTGACGTTCGATGAACTCCCAGTCGGGGCCGCCCAGCGACCACTGCGAGGCGCGGTCCGATACCCAGCCGGCGACTCCGGTCTGCTTGCGCCGCCGCCGCTGCACCTTGCGCTCGGCCTCCTGCGCGTGGCGCTGCCGCGCTCGCTGCGCTCCATTGCCAGAAGCTTGGCGGGTCCTGCTCGATCGGGCCGGCTGCGTGCCGCTCACGTCGTCCTCCCTGGTCGCTCGTAGGTGCTCTACCCGCCGCGACTGATTACAAGCCCGTGGGGCAGGGCAAGTACGAGCCGTGCAGTCCCAGGAGCGAACCAACAGCACGTGATGCGCCGGCTCGCTGTCACCCTCGCGGGGTTCGCCCTCGCGGGCGCGTTCTATCTGCTGCTGGTGGACACCACGAGCCTTCCCGAGCTGTACGTGCTCGTCGGCGTGGCGCTGATCGCGACGATCGCCTTCGAAACCGCTCGCGAACAAGGATTCCCCGAGGCGCGGTTCTCGCTGCGGTGGCTGAGTCGCGCCTGGCGCGCGGTCGCGCGGGTCCCGCTCGACAGCGGCGTGCTGTGTCGCGAGGCGCTCGCTCAGCTGGTGCAGCGCAAGCGCAGGCGCGGTCAGTTCCGCGCGGTCCCGTTCAAGGCCGGCACGAGCGAGCGGGATCGCGGCCGCTACGCGTTGACCGAGATCGTCGGATCGCTCGCCCCCAACACGATCATCATCGGCATCGACGCCGACAGCGACCTCTTGCTGGTCCATCAGCTCCGCCGCAACGGCGACCGCCACGAGCTCGACGTGCTGGAGCTGGGATGAACGAATGGGAGATCGCAGCGGTCGTGCTGATGGCCGGGATCGTGCCCTGCGTGGCTGTTTGCGTTTTCGCCAGCGCCGCAGCGGCACTGGCCGCGCTCGAGGTTGCGAGCACGCTTGCCACCACAGCGTTGATCGTGCTCTCGGAGGGCTTTCACCGACAACCGTTCGTCGACCTGGCCGTGGTGCTCGCGGTGCTTTCCGTCGTTGGATCGCTCGCGTTCGCCCGGCTGATGGAGGGGGACATATGACCGCCGGTCACGCGATTGCGACGGGCTTGCTGATGCTCGGCGTCGCGGTCGAGATCATCGCCGTGATCGGCGTCACGGCGATGCGCGACGTGTTCGACCGCCTGCACTACGTCGGGTTGGCGGGCTTCGGGGCGCTGCTGGTCGGCGCCTCGGTGGTCGTTCGCGAGGGGTTCTCGCTGATCGGCAACAAGGCGCTCTTGACCGGAGCGTTCCTCGCGTTGTTCGGGCCGGTGCTGGTGCACGCGACGGCGCGCAGTATGCGCACACGGCAGCTGGGGGACTGGCGGAAGGGGGTCGAGCAGCAACGGGAGGACGAACCGTCGTGACCGGCCTGCAGCTGGCCGCTCTGATCCTCGTCGCGGTCACCGCCACCGCCGTGGTCCTCACGCCCGACGCGCTGCGCCAGGCACTGGTCCTGGGGATATTCGGGCTGACGCTGACGCTGCTGTTCTTCACGTTCCAGGCGCCCGACGTGGCGCTGTCAGAGATTGTCGTGTCCACCGTCGGGCTGCCGCTGATCATCCTGTTGGCGCTGCGCAAGATCCGCGAGCAGGAGCGCTCGCGCAACCACGAGGAAGACAAGTGAGCCGGCGGGCCCGCCTGGCGATGTTCGCCCTGGCTGGTCCCGGCCTGGCCGTGGTGATTCTGATCGGGATGCACGGCATGCCCGCGTTCGGCCACTACCACGGCGTCTACGGACTGCTGATCAACAAGATCGAGGTACCGGAGCGCCACGCCACCGACCTCGTCACGGCGCTGAACTTCGACATCCGGGCGTTTGACACGCTCGGCGAAGAGTTCATCCTGTTCGCGTCGGTGGCCGGCGTGGCGCTGCTGTTGCGCAAGCTGCGCGACGAGCGGGAGGCCACGCGTAGCCGTGGCATCGAGGACCACAGCTTCGCCGGCGCCAGCGCGGGCCTGCAGCTTGCGTCGCTGTACCTGATCCCCCTGCTGATCGCCCTGGGCTGTTACGTGGTGATCCACGGAGCGTTGACCCCCGGCGGAGGCTTTCAGGGCGGGATCGTCCTGGCGGCCGGCCCGCTTGCGATCCTGCTGGCCGGGCGGTACTTCGCGATGAAGCGCCTGGCGCCGGAACGGATGCTTGAGGCATCCGAGGCGCTGGGAGCGGCCGGCTACGTGCTGATGGGCTTCGCCGGGCTGATCATCACCGGGGTCTACCTAAAGAACTTCCTGCCCCTCGGTACGCCGGCGATGCTGCTTTCGGCGGGGATGATCCCGATTAACAGCATCGTCGTCGGGCTCGAGGTGACCGGCGCGTTCCTGGTGACCTGGACCGAGTTCCTCGACCAGGAGCTGATAGTCCAGCGCGGGGAAGACACATGAGCTTCCTGCCGTACGTCGTCGCCGCCTGGCTGTTCTTCATCGGGCTCTACGGCGTCGTGTCGAGCACGAACCTAATCCGCACGGTGCTCAGCCTGACGATCGTGCAGTCCTCGACGTACCTGGTGCTGCTCGGCGTGGGGTATCGCAACGGCGGCAAGGCGCCGATCGTCGCCGACATCCCGACCAGCTCGAAGCTCGTCGACCCGATCGTGCAGGTCCTGGTGCTCACCGACGTCGTGATCGAGGCGACGGTCACGGCATTGCTGCTCGCACTGGTGGTGCAGGCTCACAAGCGGTTCGGCAGCGTGCGTCCAGCGGACCTGCGCGCGCTTCGCGACTGACTGGCGTCCGAGCCGTGGCGCACATCACCGCCCTCCCGGTCGCAGTGCCGTTCGTCGTTGCGGCGTTGCTGATCGCGACGGGTCCGGTGCTGCCGCGTGTGCTCCAGGACGGTCTGGGGATCGTCACCGCGGCAGCGGTCGCGGCGATGTGCGTGCTGCTGGCCTTCCACACCGCCCACCAGCCGTACGCGTACTGGCTGGGCGGCTGGACGCCACGCCACGGCGTCGCGATCGGGATCTCGCTGTCGGTCGACCCGCTGGGGGCGGGCATGGCGGCGTTCGCCGCTGTGATGGTGCTGGCCGCGTTGACCTACGCACTGCGCTACTTCGACGCGGTGGAGGGCTTGTTCCACGGCCTCATGCTCATGTTCCTGGCGGCGATGGCCGGGTTCTGCCTGACCGGCGATCTGTTCAACCTGATCGTGTTCTTCGAGCTGATGAGCACGGTGGCGTATGCGCTCACGGCCTACCGGATCGAGGAGCGCGCTCCGATCCAGGGTGCGATCAACTTCGCGATCACCAACAGCGTCGCGGGCTACGCGATGTTCATCGGCCTGGCCATGCTCTACGCGCGCACCGGCGCCCTCAACATGGCCCAGATCGGTGCCGCGCTCGACGGCCACCCTGCCGACTCGCTTGTGGTCGTGGCGATGAGCCTGCTGTTCGTGGGGTTCCTGACCAAGGCTGCGATGGTTCCGCTCCATTTCTGGCTCGCCGACGCTCACGCCGTCGCGCCGACGCCGGTGTGCGTCCTGTTCTCGGGCGTGATGGTCGAGCTCGGCGTGTACGCCGTGGCGCGCCTGTACTGGGTGGTGTTCGCGGGCCCGCTGGGGCCGCATGCCGACGCACTACGGGCGATTCTGATCGCCGCCGGGGTGATCACTGCGTTGCTCGGAGCGTGGATGTGCTTCGTCCAGCGGCACCTCAAGCGCCTGCTGGCATTCTCGACGATCAGCCACGTCGGCTTGTTCGTCTGCGCGGTGGCGCTGCTCGGCGCCAAGGGGATCGCCGGCGCGACGGTGTGGATCGTCGCCCACGGATTCACCAAAGGAGCCCTGTTCATGTGCATGGGCATCCTGCTTCACCGGTTTGCGACGGTCGACGAGTACGACCTTCACGGCAAGGGCCGCGACTTGCCGTTCGTCGGATTGCTGGTTGTTGTGGGAGCTCTGCTGCTGGCAGCGCTCCCGCCGTTCACGGCGTTTGCTGGCAAGTCGCTGGTCGAGTCGGCATCGACGGAGGCCGGCTACGGATGGCTGATCGCACTGTTTGTGATCGTGTCTGGCGCCACTGGTGGCGCGGTGCTCCGGATCGCAGGGCGGGTCTTCATGGGGTGGGGACCTGCCGAAGGCCCCGACCCGAGCCAGACGCGAGCCGCGGAGGAACGCGTCGACGAAACGCGCGACACCCGCGATCACACGCCGCTCACGATGATGGTCGTGCCCGCGGTGATGTTGACGGCGGCCGCCCTGGTGCTGTTCATCCCAGGTGCGCTCGAAGGCGTCCAACGCGCCGCCGCGCGTTTCACCGACCACGCGGCGTACGTCAAGTGGGTGCTCGGGGGCGCTCATGTCTCATGGCGGGCGGTCGAGCTCAGCCACATCGAGCCGCTCGACGTGCTGTATGGGCTGGTCGCGATCGCGGTCGCGATCGGCGCCGCTGCGCTCGGGCTGTTCGGACGTCCGCTGCGCGAGTCGCTGCCGCGGCGGGTGCGCGAGCCCACGCGCGCGGCTCTACGCAGTCTGCGCCACCTGCACTCGGGCGAGATCGGCGACTACATCGCGTGGTGGACGGCCGGGGCGAGCGTGCTCGGGGCGGTGTGCCTGCTCGCGCTCACCTAACACACGCCCTTACGCCAGCGGGGTCCTGTCTAGGCCCTCGCACAGCTCACGGACCGACTCGAACACGTCGAGCGCGCCCGCCTCGCGCAGCTCCTGCACCGAGAAGCCGCCGGTGAGGACCGCGAGCGTCCGCACGTCCGCGCCATCGGCCGCCTCCACATCCCATGGGGTGTCGCCGATCATCACCGCGTCGTCGCTTGAGCCTCCGCCGCGTTCCAGCGCCGCGCTCACCAGATCGGGCGCGGGCTTGGTCGCCTTGACGTCGGCCGACGTCGTCCAGGCATCCGCGAGCCCACGGGCACCGAGCAGGTCGAGGTAGTGGTCGACCTCGTCCTCCTTGGCCGAGCTCGCGAGCACGACCGTGTGGCCGCGCTGCTTGAGGCGCTCGATCAGCTCCCGCGACCCATCCATCGTCTGGACCTCGTCGATCAGCTCGCAGTAGCGCTTGGTCTCGGTGTCGCGGATCTCGTCTCCGTGCTCGAGCTCGGTCTGGTCGTCGGTCAGCGCGGCGACCAGCTGGTCGCCGCCCATCCCGATGTGACGATGGATTCGCCACACCGGCAGCACGATGCCGTGCTCGCGAAACGCGCGATACCAGGCGATCGCGTGGTGGTAGTTGGTGTCGACGAGCGTCCCGTCGATGTCGAGCACGGCAACGGCCATGGCTCGCCTTCCTACCCGGCGACAGAGAGAGGGAACCGCGCGTCAATGCACAGATTTTCTGTGCGGAAGCTATCGCGAGTTCTCGCAAAACATGAGCAAAATGAACGCTGCTGTTTACACGACGACGCAATGGGTACATGCGCAGATAACGCGCGGGCCCCATAGGTCGTCGTTGTTGTCAGGCGTGACCACCGCGCGCTCTCTCCTCCCTCCGCCCTGGCGGTGGTTCCCAGAGCCACCGCCAGGGCTTTTTAATGCCTGTGCGCGAGCGCCAGCCGGGCGGCGGCCCGCCCGGGCACGCCGTGCACCGCCCCGCCTGGGAATGTGGCGGCGCTGGCGATGTAGAGGCCGCGGACCGGCGTGCGGTAGGGAACAGGGCGCGCCACGGGTCGCAGCAGCGCCTGGTCGAGGGTGTAGCTGCCGCCGCCGACGTCCCCGCCGACGAGGTTGGCATTACGACGCTGTAGATCGGCCGGCGTGAGGACGTGCCGCGCCAGAATCAGGTCTCTGAAGCCCGGGGCGAACCGCTCGACCTGTGCCTCCATGCGTTCGACATGGCGGTCGGCGTCGGCCGCCCAATCGGCCCTCTGGGGACCGCGCGTGTAGGCCCAAGCGGTATGTCGTCCACCGGGCGCGCGAGTCGCGTCCGCGATCGACTGCTGCCCGAGCAGCATGAAAGGGCGCTCGGAAAGCTGGGCGGATTGCGATGTGGACCGCAGCATCTCATCCTCGCCGCCGCCCACGTGCACGGTGCCAGCCTGCCTCGCATCGGGCGCGCTCCACGGGATCGGGCCCGCCAGCGCCCAGTCCACCTTCAGCGTTGCGGGCCCCGGCCGGTAGCGACGCAGCGCGGCCACGTAGCGTGGTGGCAGCGCCGCTCCGGCGAGCCCAGCCAGGGCGCCCGGCATCACATCGGCGATCACGATCTCGCTCGGCAGGCGCGTGCCGTCGGCGAGCACGACGCCGCGCGTGCGGCGCCCGTCGGTGATGATCTGCACGACCTCGGCGCCGGTACGGATGGTGCCGCCGAGGCTCTCGAGGTATCCGATCAGGGCAGCGGCAAGGCGGCCGGCGCCGCCCTCCGGGCTCGGCCAGCCGACGGCGTGGCCGAGCAGGTTGAGAAACAGCGCGGGGATCGTGCTCCCCGAGGCGCCCGGCTGGACGTCACCGTGCATCGCCGATCCGTACAGCCACGCCCGGGCGCCCTGGTCCGCGAACAGCTCGCCGGCCAGGGCCTGCACGGGCATCAACACCAGCCGCACCAGTTCGGCAAGACGGCGCGGACGCAGCCCGACGGCCAGCCGGGCGGCCGAGCGCGCGGGTGCAAAGCGCCCGAGCAGCGTGTCGCGCAGCAGCTCGAAGCGGTCCAGCCACGGCGCCGCAAACCGCCGCCACGCGTCACCGTCGCCGGGCGTCAGCGCATCCAGGCTCTGCGCAGTCCGGTCTAGGCCTCGATAGAGCGCCGCTCCACGGCCATCCTCGAGTGGGTGCGCGTAACAGGCCACCGGCTGCACCCAACGAAGGCCGTGACGTTCGAGCGGCATCGCCTCGAACACCGGGGACGCGGCCGCCGCCGGGTACACGGAGGAGTACGTGTCGTGCTTGAAGCCGGGCAGCGTCAGCTCCTCGGTGGCCACGGCGCCGCCGGCAGCCGGCGCCGCTTCGAGCACCAGGACCTCGCATCCGGCCTGCGCGAGCGTGATCGCGGCGGCCAACCCGTTGGGACCCGAGCCGATCACCAGGGCCTGTGCCATGCGGCAGCTCCTTGGGGTCAGGCGTCGGGAACGGTGTCGCGCAACTCCGCGAGCCACGTGTCCGCGGAGGCGTCGCTGGGAGCCCGCCAGTCGCCGCGAGGCGACAGCGACCCTCCGGAGCCGACCTTCGGGGCGTTGGGAATCGCGGAGCGCTTGAACTGACTGAAGGCGAAGAACCGGTACAGGAACACCTCGAGCCAGTGCTTGATCTCCGCGAGCGCGTACTCGTTGCGGCGCTCGGGCGGGATCAGATCCGGCCATGGGCCGAGCTCGCGGTCGTGCCAGGCGTGGTGCGCGAGGAATGCCACCTTGCTGGGCCGGTATCCGAAGCGCAGCGTGAAGTAGAGGAAGAAGTCCTGAAGCTCGTACGGGCCGACGACGCTCTCGCTGCCTTGACTGGGCTCATCCGAGTGGGGGTCGTCGGAGGGGATCAGCTCCGGAGAGATCTCGGTGTCCAGCACCGAGCGAAGCACCTCGCCGGCGGTCTCGCCGAACTGGTCGGTGTCGATCGCCCAGCGGATCAGGAACTGGATCAGCGTCTTGGGGACTGAGGCGTTGACGTTGTAGTGCGACATCTGATCGCCGACGCCATACGTGGACCAGCCGAGCGCCAGCTCGGAGAGATCGCCGGTGCCGAGCACCAGCGCACCGTGGTAGTTGGCCAGCCGGAACAGGTGCGACGTTCGCTCTCCGGCCTGCACGTTCTCGTAGGTCACGTCGTAGTCGGGCTCGCCTCTGGAGGCGGGGTGGTCGAGGTCCTTGAGCATCTGCGTGGCCGAAGGCCGGATGTCGAGCTCGTGCGCGCTGACGCCAAGGGCCTCCATGAGCGCGCCGGCGTTTCGCAGCGTCAGTCCGCTCGTCGCGAAACCGGGCATCGTGTACGCCAGCACGTTCGACCGGGGAAGCCCGAGCCGGTCCAAGGCCCGGACGGCGACGATCAGCGCGTGCGTCGAGTCCAGTCCGCCCGACACGCCGATCACGATCTTCTCGATCCCGGTGGCCCGCAGCCGCGTCTCCAGGCCGCGTACCTGGATGTTGTAGACCTCCTCGCAGCGCTCGTTGCGGCTCGCCGGGTCCGAAGGCACGTACGGGAAGCGCTCCAGCGTGCGCCCGAGCGCGACCGGTCGCCCGGGTGTGCCGAGCTCGAACTCGACGCTGCGCAGCGTCGCAAGCCGCTCGCGGTAGTCGCCGATGGAGTCGCCGAAGCTGCTGGTGCGCGAGCGATCCGAGACGATCCGGTCGAGGTCGAGGTCGGCGAGGGTCAATTGCTCCGAGTCGGAGAACCGCTCGGACTCGGCCACCAGGTCGCCGTTCTCGCAGATGATCGACTGTCCGTCCCACGCCAGGTCCGTGGTCGACTCGCCGAACCCCGCGGCGGTGTACACGTAGCCCGCGATCGTGCGCGCGGAGTGCGCGGCGCACAGGGCTCGCCGATAATCGGCCTTGCCGATCGTGATGTTGCTGGCCGACAGGTTCGCCAGCACGGTTGCGCCGGCGAGCGCTCCGTAGGTGCTTGGCGGGATCGGCACCCAAAGGTCCTCGCATACCTCCACGTGCACCGTCAGCTGCGGCAGGTCACTGCACTGAAACACCAGGTCCGGGCCGAACGGGACGTTCTGACCCAGCAGTGCGATCCGCTCCCCGATCGCCTCGCGGGCGGCGCGGAACTGTCGTTTCTCGTAGTACTCGAGGTACTCGGGCAGGTAGCTTTTGGGCACGACGCCGAGGACTCGCCCGCGGTGGATCACCACCGCCGTGTTGAACAGGCCGCGCTCGGCCTCGAGCGGCGCTCCGACGACGATCACCGGCTCGAGCGCAGCGCTCTCGGCGACGATCGTTTCGATCGCGTCCAGCACCGCGTCGGTCAGCGACTGCTGGTGGAGCAGGTCGTCGATCGCGTATCCCGAGAGTCCGAGCTCCGGGAAGATCACCAGCGCGGCGTTGGCGTCGGATGCCTGTCGGGCAAGCTCCACTGTGCGCTGCGCGTTGAACGCAGGGTCGGCGATCCGCACGTTGGGCACGGCGGCGGCGAGGCGCACGAACCCGTGGCTATAGAGCGAATGGAAGGGGTCCACTGTGACTTCACGCTAGCGACCCCGAGGCCGCATCGTTGCAAGTGGCCTCGCGCAACGGCTCGGGTTCTGTACCTTCCCCGCTCGTGATCGGACTGCCACCTGAGATCGAGGCCTGCCTGTTTGATCTCGACGGGGTTTTAACACAGACGGCCAAGGTCCACGCCGCAGCGTGGAAGACGATGTTCGACGAGTTCCTGCGCAAGCGAGCGCAGGACCGCGGCGAGGAGTTTCGCGAGTTCGACGCCGTGCGCGACTACGACGAGTACGTCGACGGCAAGCCGCGGTACGAGGGGGTCCGCTCGTTTCTCGCCTCCAGGGACATCGACCTGCCCCAGGGGTCGCCGAGCGACCCGCCGGAGAAGGACACGATCGACGGGCTCGGCAACCGCAAGAACGAACTGGTGCTGGAGCTGATCCACCGCGACGGCGTCCAGCCCTACGAAGGCTCGGTCCGCTTCGTCAGCGCAGTCCGCGACGCGGGGCTGCGGCGGGCGGTCGTGTCGTCGAGCACCAACTGCCGCGACGTGCTCGTCGCAGCAGGGATCCTCGACCTGTTTGAGGTGATCGTCGACGGGGTCGTCGCCGAGCACGAGCATCTCGCGGGCAAGCCTGCCCCCGACACGTTCTTGGCGGCGGCGCGCAAGCTCGGGGTGGCGCCCGCCCACGCAGCCGTGTTCGAGGACGCCCTCGCCGGCGTGGAGGCCGGCCACGCGGGAGGCTTCGGGCGCGTGGTGGGCGTGGATCGCGTCGGACAGGCCGACGCACTCAGACAGCACGGGGCCGACGTGGTCGTAAAGGACCTCGCCGAGCTTTTGGAGCGATCGTGATCCGCCACCCGTCGTTTCAGTGCGAACCCTGGGAGGTCTGCGAGACAGACCTGTGGGTCGACGAGTTGCCCCAGCGCGAGTCGGTTTTCGCCCTTTCCAATGGCCACATCGGGCTTCGCGGCAACCTCGACGAAGGGGAGCCCTACGGGCTGCCGGGCACCTACCTCGCCGGCTTCTACGAGCTGCGCCCGCTCCCTTACGGGGAGAGCGGATACGGCTACCCCGAGGAGAGTCAGACGGTCGTCAACGTGACCAACGGCAAGATCATCCGGCTGCTCGTCGAGGACGAGCCGTTCGACGTCCGCTACGGAACGCTCGAGAGCCATGAGCGGGTGCTCGACCTGCAGGCTGGCCTGCTGCACCGCACGCTCGTCTGGTCATCGCCCGCCCGCCGCCGCGTGCGCGTCAGCTCGACGCGGCTCGTCTCCTTCGCCCAGCGGGCGATCGCGGCGATCCGCTACACCGTCGAGTCGCTCGACGATCACATCCCCGTCGTCGTGCAGTCAGAGCTCGTCGCCAACGAGTCGGTACCCGTCGCAGAGGACGATCCTCGCGCCGCCGCGGTGCTGGGCTCGCCGCTTCACTCGATGTTCTGGGACGCCACCGGGACCAGAGCGGTTCTGATGCACACCACCAAGTCGAGCCAGCTGACGATCGGCGCAGCGATGGATCACGTGCTCGAGGCCCCACCGGAGACCGGCGTCTCGGTCGAGGCCTACGAGGACGTCGCGAGGCTGACCGTGACGGGAACGGTGGGGCCAGGGCAGCCTCTGACGATCGTCAAGTTCCTGGCCTATGGGTGGTCGCGTCAGCGGTCGATGCCGGCCATCCGCGATCAGGTGGCCGCCGCGTTGTCGGGGGCCATGCACACCGGGTGGGACGGCCTCGTCGATGCCCAGCGCGCGTACCTGGACGACTTCTGGGAGGGCGCCGATGTCGAGATCGAGGGCGACGCCGAGCTCCAGCACGCGATCCGATTCGCGTTGTTTCACACCCTGCAGGCGGGCGCTCGAACCGAGCAGCGGGCGATCGCGGCCAAGGGCCTCACCGGGCCCGGGTACGACGGACACAGCTTCTGGGACACCGAGTCGTTTGTGCTGCCGGCGCTCACGTACACGGCGGCGGGCTCCGCGGCCGACGCACTTCGCTGGCGCCACGGCACCCTGGACCTCGCCCGCGATCGTGCGGCGCAGTTGCGGCTCGACGGCGCCGCGTTCCCATGGCGAACGATCCGCGGGCAGGAGTGCTCGGGCTACTGGCCCGCGGGAACCGCGGCTTTTCACATCAACGCCGACATCGCCGATGCGGTGATCCGCTACCTGTTCGTCACGGGCGACGAACGGTTCGCGCGCGAGTTCGGGGTCGAGCTTCTGGTGGAGACCGCCCGGCTTTGGCGCTCGCTCGGTCACCACGACCCGGCCGGACGCTTCCGCATCGACGGCGTCACCGGCCCGGACGAGTACTCGGCGCTCGCGGACAACAACGTCTACACCAACCTGATGGCGCAGCGCAACCTGCGCGCCGCGGCCGAGGCCGCCGAGCGCCATCGCCAGCGCGCGGACGCGCTGGGCGTCGACAACGAGGAGCTGGCCGCCTGGCGTGACGCCGCCGAGGCGATGACGATCCCCTACGACGATGCGCTGGGCGTTCATCCTCAGGCGGAGGGCTTCACCCGGCACCAGGTCTGGGACTTCGAGTCGATGCACCACGACGACTATCCGCTGCTGCTGCACTTCCACTACTTCGACCTGTACCGCAAGCAGGTCGTCAAACAGGCCGATCTGGTGCTCGCGCTGCACGTTTGCGGCTATGCGTTCAGCGACGAGGAGAAGGCGCGCGACTTTGCCTACTACGAGCGCCTCACGGTCAGAGATTCGTCGCTCTCGGCGGCCACGCAGGCGATCGTCGCCGCCGAGGTCGGCCACCTCGGGCTGGCCTACGACTACCTGTACGAGGCGGCGCTGACTGATCTGGACGACCTCCAGCACAACACCCGCAACGGCTTGCACATCGCATCGTTGGCGGGCACCTGGCTCGCCATCGTGGCCGGCTTTGGCGGACTCCGCGACCACGGGCCAAAGCTGAGCTTTGCGCCGCGGCTGCCGAAGGCGCTGACCGGCTTGACGTTCCGGCTGGCTTTTCGAGGGCGCAGGCTGAAGGTTGAGATCACGCCGACGCAGGCGGACTATTCGGTGGTCGGCGAGGGTGAGCTCGAGATCATCCACCACGGGCAGGAGGTCACCGTCGAGTCCGGTCGGGTGGCGACGCTCCCGATCCCCCCAGCGCCGAACCGCGAACCGCCGGTACAGCCACCCGGTCGGGCCCCGGCCGCGGCATCTCGCAGGACGACGCCGAGCCCGCGCTAGCCGCTGATCTCGGCGAGCGTCCGCTCCAACGCTTCCATCAGGTCGGGAGCGGGCTCCGGCTCCTTCTTACGCTCGGGCACCTCGATCGTCGCGCCCTTGCGCTTGCGGTCGACAACCCTTCTCAGGCGATCCCGGTAGCGGTCCTTGTGCTTGTCGGGATCCCACTCGGCGCCCAGCGCCTCGATCACCGAAACGGCGGCGGCGAGCTGCTTGGGACTCGGTTTGTATGCCTTGCCGGTGGCGGCATCCACGCTCTTGGTGGCCCGCACCTCGTCTGCAAACAGCATCGTCGTTAGCATCAGCGCGCCGCCGCGCTCTCGCACCAGCGCCAGGTACTCCTTGGTGCGCATCACCAGAGTCCCGAGCGCGGCCCGGTCGGTCTGTGACATCACCTCGGTAAGCAGCTGGTAGGCGCGCTTGGTGCCGTCATCCTCGGCGGCCGGCACGAGGAAGTACGGATGGTCGAAGTAGATCGGGTCGACGTCGGCGAGGTCGACGAACTGCTCGATGTCGATCGTGCGCGTCTTGCGTGGCTCGATCGCCTGGAGCTCCAGGTCGGACACGATCACCTGCCCGCCGTCTTCGAGCTCGTAGGCGTGCGTGATCTCCTCCCACGGGACCTCGACGTCCTCCTTCTCGCACCACCGCTGGACTTCGATCGGCGCGCCGTCCTTCTCGTGCAGCTGGCGGAAGTGCAGGTCGCGATCGCGCACCGCGGAGACCAGGCTGACCGGCACGTTGACCAGCCCGAACGAGAGCGACCCGGTCCACAGCGAGCGGGGCATTAGCGCTTTCTCCTCGAGCCGCCGAGGCTTGCCTCGAGCGCCGCCGCCAGATCCGTCGAGTCCTGCTCCTCCTCGACCTCGGGAAGCGCGGGCTCCTTGCCGCTGGCCTTGGTCTCGATCATCTGCAGCACGCGCTCGCGGTAGCTGTCGTGGAACGCGTCGGGATCGAAGCGCTCGTGCAGCGATTCCACGAGCTTGCCCGCCATCTCGATCTCGCGCTTTGACGGCGCCCGGGAGGGTGTGGGTATGTCGAGGCTGTCGGGATCCACGAGCTCGTCGGCGAACCGCATCGTGTGCAGCGCGAGCACGCCGTCGAGCGGCCGGATCGCAACCAGGTACTCGCGGTTGTGAAAGACCCAGCGGCCCAGCCCCGCGCGGTCGGTCTTCTGCAACGCGTCGTGCAGCAGCCGGTAGGCGTCGCCGCCGTCCTTGCCCGCTGCGAGGTAGTAGGTGCGGTCATAGAACACGGGGTCGATCTCGGCCGCGCACACGAACTCCTCGAGCTCGATCAGGTGCGAGCTATCGCCGGCGGCGGCGTCGATCTCCTCCTGTTCGAGCAACACGTACTTGCCGCCCCGAAGCTCGTAGCCCTTGGCTACCTCCTTGTACGGGACCTCCTTGTTCTCCATTGAGCAGATCCGCTTCTGCTTGATCCGGGAGCCGTCGGCGGCGTGGACCTGATGAAAGTGCACGCTCTTGTCCTCGGTCGCGGAGTTCACCTTGATCGGTACCGCGATCAGGCCGAACGTGATCGTGCCGTTCCAGATCGAACGCGCCATCAACCTCGCGCTACCCGCCGCTTCGCTGCGGCGAACCTTCCACCGCGGTGGACGGGGCCGAATCGCCGGTGAAGTTGCGCACGGCCGACACCGCCAGCACCCCGGCCAGCAACACGACCCACACTCCAGCCGCGACGTACAGCGCCTCCGAGACGCCGATCGCGGCGGCGATCGGCCCGGCTAGCGCGAGCCCCAACGGCTGCATCGCGAGCGTGCCAAGGTAGTCCCAGGAGATCACCCGCGACTGCTCATCGGGCGGGATTTCGCGCTGGATCGCGGTGTACCACAGGGTGTTGAACACGGTGCCCGACGAGCCGTCGATCACCGCGAGGCCGAGGATCACCGGCAGCGGGGCGTGCGCGGCGACCAGCACGTACAGCGCCGGGCCTCCGACCAGGAACAGGAGGAGGGCGGCGCGCAGCGGATGGCGAGGACGCCATCGCAGCCCGACCAGGGCGCCGCCGATCGATCCGACCCCCAGCGCCGCGTTGATCGCCGCCCAGGCGCCGGCGCCCCCGAGCGAAGTGCGCGAGATCTGCGGCGCGAGCACCTGCCACGGGGCGAACACGAAGCCGATGAACAGCGTGAAGAACAACACCGTGGCCCATAGCCACGTGCGCGAACGGAACGTCCGCCAGCCGGCACGGAGCTCGGCCAACGTGCTCTTGCGCGCCTCCGCGACGACGGGTTTGGCCCGAAGCAGAGCCAGGCAGATCGCGCTGACGACGAACGTCGCGGCATCGATCGCCAGCGCCCACCCGGGGCTGGCCGCCACCACGATCACGCCGGCGAGCGCCGGTCCCAGAACGGACGTCAGCTCGGCGCTCAGCCCGATTAGGGCGTTGGCCTGCTGGAGCTCGGCTCGATCGACGGTCTGCGCGACCACGACCCTGGAGGCTGGACCGAAAAACGCCTCCGCGCTCCCGTAGATCGCCTGCAGCGCCGCGAGCTCCCAGATCCGCCCGCTTCCGCTTAGCACGATCGCGGCGCTGAGGCCCTGGGCGGCTGCGCGCACCGCGTCGGAGGCCAGCATCACCCGGTGGCGAGGGAGCCGATCCGCCCACACGCCGCCCACCAGCACGAGCAGCAGCAGCGGCAGTGTCTGCGCGGCCAGCACGAGGCCCAGGTCGGTGACCGAGCCGGTGATGTCGAGCACGGCGAACGCCAGGGCCACCGGGACGAGGCGGTCTCCGAGCGAGGAGATCGCCTGCCCCGCGAAGAGCAGTGCGAACGGCCTGTGGCGCAACACTCCCCAGCGCATGCGCGCGAGCGTAAACGGGTATCCGGTCGCTGATGGCTTCAGAGCACGAGGACCCCGACGCGCTTGCCGACGAGATGGAGGAGCAGGCCGACCGCCTCGAGGATCGCTCCAAGCAGCTCGGCGAGGACGTCGACGACGTTCGCAAGGACTGGGAGCGAAAGCGCTCGGATCAGGGCGTCCCTGGGGCCAACCCGCCCGCCGAGAGCGAAGATGAGACTTCTGGGCAAGGGAGTGACGTGCCGTCCGACAGGGAAGCGGGACACGATTAGAACGGGATGACGTTCCTCGTGGCGGTGCGTGGGCGCCGCGAGGAACGTGGCCCGGCGGGCCTACGGCTCGTTGTCTTTGCTCGCTCCACTCTGATCCTCGGCCGCAGCCGGGATCTTGGCGTCTGCGCGGGCGGCATCGGTGTTCTGACCGTCGATGATCCACTCGCCGCTGGGGGCACGCCGGATCGCGCCCATGCGCGTGCCCGACGGGTCGTGAACGCCCCCACCGTCGTCGACCGTCAGCCGACGCGCACCGCCGACGGCCTCGTCGACGATCAGCTGGACCCGGGCGGTGTCGAACTTGTCGAGACCGCCGTCGTTCAGCGCCGCGGCGACCGCCTGCAGCGAGCGCTGGATTTCGATCTGACCCTGCACTGTTAGCGCCCTTACCCGCTAGTTCATGGCACAACCAGCAGTCGTTTGCGGGGGGACACAGCGGGCAGGATCGGCCCGGATGCCGCGACGCCGACTGGTTGCCCCATTCATCCGCCAGCTCGCCGGGGACCCTCTGGGTCTGGGGCGATCAGCTCAATCAGCACGATCTGAGCGCCTTGCATCCCGAACCAAGACCGCCGACAGGGTGGTGCAGTCGATCTGCCCCTACTGCGCCGTCGGTTGCGGCCAGAAGGTCTATGTCAAGGACGAGAAGGTCGTCCAGATCGAGGGCGATCCCGACTCTCCGATTTCCCGTGGGCGCCTGTGCCCGAAGGGATCGGCCTCCGCGGGCCTGGTCAACTCGCCGATGCGCGAGCACAAGGTCAAGTACCGGCGGCCCGGTGGGGCCGAGTGGGAGGAGCTGTCGCTCGAGCAGGCGACCGACATGATCGCCGACCGCTTGATCCGGGTGCGCGAGGAGACCTGGGAGTCCGAGACCGACGATGGCGAGCCGCTCAACCGCACGCTCGGCATCCACTTCCTCGGGGGCGCCACGCTCGACAGCGAAGAGAACTACCTGATCAAGAAGTTCTTCACCGCCGCAGGGGCGCTGGCGATCGAGAACCAGGCCCGCATATGACACAGCTCCACGGTCCCCGGTCTGGGGACCTCGTTCGGGCGCGGCGGCGCCACAACCTTCCAGCAGGACCTGCAGAACTCCGACTGCATCCTGATCATGGGTTCCAACATGGCCGAGCAGCACCCGGTCGGCTTCCAGTGGGTGGTTGAGGCCAAGGAGCGCGGCGCGAAGGTGATCCACGTAGATCCGCGGTTCACCCGCACTAGCGCGATGGCTGACCTCCACGTTCCGATCCGGCCGGGAACCGACGTGGCGTTCCTCGGCGGGATCGTCCACTACATCTTCGAGCACGACGCGCTGTTCGAAGAGTACGTGCGTCGGTTCACCAACGGTCCGGTGATCATCAAGCCCGAGTTTCGAGACACCGACGACGCAAGCGGCTTCTTCTCGGGATGGAATCCCGACCACAGCGCCTACGCGATCGAGACCTGGGGGTACGCAGGAACGTCAGGCGAGACGACCGCGGGCAAGTCCGAGCAGCAGGCCGACGTCTCGGGCGAGGCTGCTCACGGCGCTCACGGGATGCAGCTGCCCGGAGGCGAGCCACCGCACCTCGACGAGTCGATGCAGGACGAGCATTGCGTGCTCCAGCTCGTGCGGCGTCACTTTTCTCGCTACACCCCCGAGCTCGTGTCCGAGGTGTGCGGCTGCGCGCGCGAGGACTTCCTCAGGGTGGCCGCGGCGCTGTGCGACAACTCCGGTCGGGAGCGGACCTCGGCCGTCGTCTACTCGGTCGGGTGGACCCAGCACACGATCGGCGTGCAGAACATCCGCGCCGCCTCGATCGTGCAGCTGCTGCTCGGCAACATCGGCAGGCCCGGCGGGGGCATCCTGGCGCTGCGCGGGCACGCAAACATCCAGGGCTCGACCGACATCCCGACCCTGTACGACATCCTGCCGGGGTACATACCGATGCCCCACCCGCAGTCGCACCCGACGCTCGACACGTTCGTCGAGCTGAACGGACCGGACACGGGGGTGTGGGGCGATCTGCGCCCGTACATCGTGTCGCTGCTGAAGGCCTGGTGGGGCGGCGCGGCGACCGAGGACAACGACTTCTGCTTCGGCTACCTGCCCCGCATCAACGGCGATCACTCGCACTACGCGATGATGCTGAAGATGCTCGACGGCGGGGTGAAGGGCATGTTCTGCGTTGGGCAGAACCCGACCGTCGGCTCGGCGAACAGCAAGCTGATGCGGCTCGCACTGGCCAAGCTCGACTGGCTGGTGGTGCGTGACTTCCAGCCGATCGAGACCGCGATGTTCTGGAAGGACTCGCCCGAGCACGAAGCCGGCGAGGTCCGTACCGAGGACATCCAGACGGAGGTGTTCTTCTTGCCGGCGGCCGCGCACACCGAGAAGGACGGGAACTTCACGAACACCCAGCGCCTCCTGCAGTGGCATCACAAGGCCGTCGAGCCGCCAGGCGACTCGCGCTCCGAGCTCCACTGGATCTACTACCTGGGCAAGGCGATCCGCGAGAAGGTCGCCGGATCGACCGATCCAAAGGATCGTCCGATCCTCGATCTGACCTGGGATTACCCGCTGGTCGGACAGCACGGCGAGCCCGACGCGGAGGCCGTGCTGCAGGAGATCTCGGGCAAGGCCGCCGATGGCTCGTTCCTGGACAGCTACGACGATCTCAAGGGCGACGGGTCGACCAGCTGCGGCTCTTGGATCCACTGCGGGATCTACAAGGACGGCGTCAACCAGTCCGCTCGCAGGAGGCCCCACACCGAGCAGAACTGGATCGCGCGACAGTGGGGGTGGGCCTGGCCCAAGGACGTGCGGATCATCTACAACCGGGCCTCGGCCGACGCCGACGGAAACCCCTGGTCCGAGCGCAAGCGCTACGTCTGGTGGGACGCCGGCGAGGGCAAGTGGACGAGCTTGGGCGACCCGCCTGACTTCCCGGCGACCAAGGCGCCCGACTACGAGCCTCCGGAGGACGCCACGAAGATGGAGGCGATCCGCGGCGACAAGCCGTTCACGCTGCATCCGGATGGGCGGGGCTGGCTGTTCGCGCCCACGGGACTCGTGGACGGGCCGTTGCCGGCGCACTACGAGCCCCAGGAGTCGCCGTTCACCAACCCGCTCTACGCCCAGCGCCAGAACCCCACCCGCCAGGTCTTCCACCGCCCCGAGAATCCCTACCACCCCAGCGACGGCGAGCCGGGCGCGGATGTGTTCCCGTTTGTGGTCACCACCTACCGGCTGACCGAGCACCACACGGCGGGGGGAATGTCGCGCACGGTGCCTTACCTGGCTGAGCTTCAGCCTGAGTTCTTCTGCGAGATCTCGCCGCAGCTCGCGGTCCAGCGTGGTCTGGAGCACGGTGGATGGGCCACGATCGTGACCGCGCGCCAGGCGGTCGAAGCGCGCGTGGTGGTGACCGACCGCATCAAGCCGCTGAAGATCCAAGGCCGCTTCGCGCACCTCGTTGGCCTGCCCTACCACTGGGGAGGTGTCGGCATCGTCAAGGGAGACTCCGCCAACGAACTGCTGCCACTTGCGCTGGACAACAACGTCCACATCAGTGAGTACAAGGTCGCCACCTGCGACATTCGGCCTGGCCGGCGGCCCCGTGGACCGGCCCGGTTGGCGCTCGTCGAGGAGTATCGGATGCGTGCAGGGGTGCACCAGTGACGCTTGAGACGACCTCCTGGCCCTCCAGCTATGGCGAGGCCGCCAAGCCTCGCATGGGCTTCTTCACCGACACCTCAGTGTGCATCGGCTGTAAGGCGTGCGAGGTCGCGTGCAAGGAGTGGAACCAGGTCCCCGACTCGATGCAGGGGTTCACCGGGAACTCGTACGACAACACGATCGATCTTGGCGCGGACACCTGGCGTCACGTCGCATTCATCGAGCAGCGCGTGCCGGCGGGCGTGTTGGACGGGGCATCGCTCGTCGAGGCCGTGCAGCGAGGCGAGGCGGTCGACGGCGGCGTGCAGACCTATCAGGAGGGCGACGGCTTCCGCTGGCTGATGGCCTCCGACGTCTGCAAGCACTGCACGCACGCCGCCTGCCTGGAAGTGTGTCCCACCGGCGCGCTGTTTCGCACCGAGTTCGGGACGGTCGTCGTGCAGGAGGACGTCTGCAACGGGTGCGGCTACTGCGTGCCGGCGTGCCCCTTCGGAGTGCTCGACAAGCGCGAGGATGACGGCCGCGTTTGGAAGTGCACGCTCTGCTATGACCGCCTCAAGGACGACATGGAGCCGGCCTGCGCAAAGGCGTGTCCGACCAACTCGATCCAGTTCGGCGAGCTCTCGGAGTTGCGCGAGCGGGCCGAGCACCGACTCGCGCATCTCCAGGGGGCGGGGCAGCAGCACGCCCAGCTGTATCTCGCCGATGACGATGACGGGGTCGGAGGCGCCGGCGCGTTCTTCCTGCTGCTCGACAAGCCGGAGGTGTACGGGCTGCCGCCCGACCCGGTCGACACGCGCCGGGACCTCGGGACGATCTGGGCCGCGACAGGCGCCGCCGCGCTTGCGCTCGGAGCGGGCCTGGCCGCGGCGGTGTGGGGCGGTGAGCGTTGACCGAGACCCGGTCCTATTACGGGCAGCCGGTGATCAAGCAGCCGACGTGGAAGTGGGAGGTCCCGATGTACTTCTTCACCGGCGGAGTCGCCGGAGCGTCGGCGGGACTCGCCTACCTGTCGGGGCTTGCAGGCAACGACGTGCTCGCCCGCCGCGCGTGGATCACCGCGGCCGGCGCGATCGGCGTTAGCCCGCCGCTACTGATCTCCGATCTCGGGCGACCTGCTCGGTTTCTGAACATGTTGCGGATGTTCAAGGTGACCTCGCCGATGAGCGTGGGCTCTTGGATCCTGTCGGCGAGCGGTACCGCCACGGCCGTCGCGGCGGTCAACGAGCTGACGGGCGTGTTACCGAGAGCATCGAAGGTCGCCCGTCCGGCGGCCGCGCTCTCGGGACTGCCGCTATCGACCTACACAGCCGCCCTAATCGCCAACACGGCCGTGCCGGTCTGGCACGAGGGGCGCCGCTGGCTGCCGTTCGTGTTCGGCTCGGGGGCGGCGCTCAGCGCCGGCGCGGTCGCGGTCGCCGTCACCCCCGTGGAGTGCGCCCGACCCGCGCGCCGCCTCGCGCTTGCGGCCGCGGCGGTCGAGGTCGCCTCCAAGGAGGTGATGCAGCGCCGGATCGGCGAAGCCGGAGAGCCCTACGAGCAGGGAGCGGCCGGGCGGTTTGGCAACCTCAGCCGTGCGTGCATCATCGCCGGGGCCACGCTGTTGGCGCGCCGCGGCGGCTCCTCGCGCCCCTTGGCGGTGGTCGCTGGCGGGCTGCTGTGTGCCGGGGCGCTTAGCGCTCGGATGAGCATTCTCAAGGCCGGTTATCAGTCGGCCGCGGATCCAAAGTATGTGGTCGGCCCGCAGCGCGCCGCGATCAGGCGGGGCGACCGTACCGGATCCTCGAGGCGTGAATCCAAGCTGCACGTCATCGAGCCCGCGTTCGGCTCGCCGGCGACCGCTCCGGTGCAACACGACGCGTTGGGCGGCCAGCCCATGGCGGGTCGTTGAGCGCGACCAGGGCGGCAGCAGCGCTGGTCGACACACGTCACGAGTACGAGCATCTGTTTTCGATCTACGTCCCGATCGCGATCGGCGGGTTTGCGGTGATCGTGCTCGCAATCGCATACTGCCTGCTGCGCTACCGGCGGCGCCCTCCTGAGCTGGCGGCGCGCTGGCACGAGAACAATCGCCTCGAAGGCGGTTACGCGCTCGTGCTGGCGGGCGTTGTCGCGTTCTTGCTGTACCTGACGTTCACCGCCGAGCACCGCGTCGACACGGTCTCCGCGCGCGAGCGGCCGAGCGTCACCGTCGATGTGACCGGCTCCAAGTGGGAGTGGACGTTTCGCTATCGCGACTACGGCGTCACGCGGCGAAGCGGCACCATCGGACGCCAGCTGCTCGTGGTCCCGACCGGTCACGCGGTGCGCTTCAACCTTTCGACCGCCGACGTCATCCACGCGTTCTGGGTGCCCGAGGTTCGCTTCAAGCGCGACCTGATCCCGGGCGCGACCCAGAGCGTGACGTTGGTGTTCCCCGATGCCGGCACGTTCCAGGGCCAATGCGCGGAGTTCTGCGGGCTGCGCCACGCCGACATGATGTTCAGCGTGCGTGCCGTCGCCCCCGCCGCGTTTGCGGCCTGGGCGCGCAGCGGCGGGAAGGCGCCGATCTGATGAGCGCCACCACCACAGCCGCTGCTCCCGGGACCCGCGCCCGCCCAGGCGGCTGGGTCGGCGCAGCCACGAGCACCGACCACAAGCGGATCGGGCTCAACCTGGGCCTCAGCTCCCTGGCCTTCTTCCTGTTGGGAGGCGTCTTCGCGCTGCTGATGCGCTCGCAGATCGCGCAGCCGAACGAGCACTTCGTTTCGGACAACACCTACAACCAGCTGTTCACGATGCACGGCTCGACGATGATCTACCTGTTCGTCACGCCGATGGCGATTGCGCTGGCGATCTACCTCGTGCCACTGCAGCTCGGGGCAACCGGGATGTCGGCGCCCAGGCTCACACTGACCGGTTTCTGGGTGTGGCTGAGCGGCGGCCTGATCATGGAGTCCAGCTGGCTGACCGCCGACGGCGCAGGCCGCGCCGGTTGGTTCTCCTACACGCCGCTGTCCAACGGCACCAACACGCCCGGCGTCGGGCAGGACCTCTGGGTGATGGGCGTTCTACTCGCCGCGATCGGGATGTGGGTGATGGGTGCGTGCGTGGTCGCGACGATCGCGCGCCGCCGCGCACCCGGGATGTCGCTGCTGCGCATGCCGGTGTTCACGTGGACGGAGCTCGCCAGCATGCTGATGGTGGTGGGGGCGTTTCCGGCGCTGATCCTGGTGATGGCGCTGCTTTTTATCGACCGCCACGGAGGACGCATCTTCACCGGGTTCAACGGGACGATCGATTACCAGGACCTGTTCTGGTTCTTCGGCCACCCGGTCGTCTACGTGATGTTCTTCCCGTACCTCGGCGCGGCCGCCGAGGCGATCGCGGTCGGCTCGCACAAGCGCTGGTTCGGCTACACCGCGTTCGTCGCCTCGATCATGTTGTTCGCGGCGCTGTCGGTGTCGGTGTGGGCGCACCACATGTTCGTTACGGGCGGGGTGACCAACCAGTACTTCGCGTTCACCTCGACCGCGCTGATCGTCCCCGCCGGGATCGAGTACTTCGACGCGATCGCGACGATGGTCCGCGGATCGCTGGTGCTGCGCGCCTCGATGCTGTTCGCGATCACGTTTTTCGTGCAGTTTCTGATCGGCGGCCTGACCGGCGTCTTCGTCGCCTCGCCGGTGCTCGACTACCACGTCAACAACTCCTACTTCGTGATCGCCCACTTCCACTACACCTTGTTCGCCGGCAGCGTGTTCGGGTTCTTCGCGGGCGTCTACCACTGGTTCCCCAAGGTCACCGGAGCGCTGCTGCGCGAACGCCTGGGCAAGCTGCAGCTGGCGATCATGATCGTCGGAACGAACATGACGTTCTTTCCGATGTTCTTCCTCGGCGAGGACGGCATGCCGCGGCGGATCTCGCGGTACCCGACCCATCTGGGCTGGGGGACCCTGAACCTGATCGAGTCGGTCGGCGCGGGGATCATCGCGCTGGGGGTCCTGACGTTCTTGATCAACGTGTTCGTGTCGCTGCACCGGCGAGTCCCGTCGGGGCCCGATCCGTGGCTCGGGCATACGCTCGAATGGGCCACGCCGTCGCCGCCGCCGCCGCTGAACTTCGAGACGTCGCTGCCGCCGATCCGCTCCTACGCGCCGCTGCTCGATCTGCGTCAGCGCGAAGCTGAGGGGGCGCGATCGTGAGAGGCGGGGCGATACCGCTGCTGGCATGGGCCACGCTGCTCGTGGTCCTGATGGCAGGCAACTGGATCTGGACCGGCGACTCCGTCCAGGTGGGGAGCTTCGCGCTGGCGGCAGGGTTGGTGTACGCGTTCGCCGCGTTGCTGGTGGCGTGGAACGGCCAGGCACTGAAGACGGGGCCGCCGCCGTCCGAGGACGAGCCCGAGGCGGTCCCGGAGGCGAGCCTCGCCGCGGTCCTGGTCGGTCTGTCCATCGCGTGTATCGGCTTCGGACTCGTGTGGGCGGGCTTCCTGATCTACTTCGGCGCCGGCGTCCTGGTGCTCTCGCTGGGACGCGTCGTGCTCGAACTTCGCGCCGAGCTCGCTGCACGGGATGCGCTGAAGGCACGTGACGCGATCGAGGAGCCACGCCCGTGATCGATCCATCGCTGCCGTCGCTGTTGGTCTCGCACTGGCATCCAACCGGCGTGCCCGACCTCGCCGCCGCGGCGGCCGCGGCCCTCTACCTGGGAGGCATGGCACGCTTCCACACGCGCTGGCCGCCGCGGCGGACAGCGGCGTTCCTCTGCGGACTGGCGTGCATCGTCGTCGCGACCGACTCGGGAATCGGCGCCTACGACGACCAGCTGCTGTCGGTCCACATGGTCCAGCACATGCTGCTGCTGGTGGTCGCGCCCCTGTTGTTGCTTGCGGGACGACCCGTGATCCTGGCCCTGCGGGCGCTTCCGGCGCGTCGCCGCCGCGCGCTTGCCGCGGTCCTCTACCGACTGGCGTCGGTCACCCGCCGGGCCGTTTGCCTAGTCACCTTCAGCGCCGTGCTGGTCGTGACCCACCTTCCGGCGTTCTACGACGCGACCCTGCGTCATCCGGCCGTGCACAACGCCGAGCACGCTCTGTACCTGATCGCAGGCCTGCTGCTGTGGTGGCCGCTGCTCGACGCCGACCCGGTGCCGGCGCACCGTTTGACCGGCCTCGGCCGGCTGGTGTACCTGCTGGCGACGATGCCGCCGATGGCGATCGTCGGCGCCTACTTGAACCGGCATCCCACGCTCCTGTACCCGCCGTATGGGCCGCCTGCCCGCGCGATGGGGATCTCCGCCGTCGTCGACCAGCAACAGGCCGGAGCGATCATGTGGGTTGCGGGCAGCGCGATTGTGATCGCAGTCGGGCTGTGGGTGACGATCGCGGCGCTCGTGGCCGAGGAGCGCCGCCAGCAGGCGCGCGAGGCGCACGCGATCGGAGGGTCGGTTCCGTGAGGCGGACGATCGCCGGCCGGCTGCGGCGGCCCTCGCGCATTCCGCGCACACTGCAAGCCACGCTCGCGCTGGTGCTCGGGGCACTGGCGATCATCGGGTTGGCGGCCCCGGCCTCCTCAGGCCAATCGGGCGATCAGACGGACGCGGCGGTCGAGGGTGCGCAGCGCACGAAGTCGCCGTTCGCGCCCGGTCCCGGGGATCCCACCAAGTCATTCCCAAGCTCCCCGGCGCTCAAGGCGCAGGGGGCGCAGCTCTACCAGGATGACTGTGCGTCCTGCCACGGCGCCGCGCTGCGTGGAACTCGGGGCGTGGCGCCGTCCCTGATCGGCGTGGGAGCGGGACCGGTGGACTTCTACCTGTCGACCGGCCGGATGCCGCTGGCCAGTCCGCGCGAGCAGCCGCAGCGAAACGCGCCGCTCTACAACGCCAGGCAGATCGACGCTCTGGTGGACTACGTGAGCTCGTTCGGCGGACCGCCCGCGCCGACGGACGACCCCTCGAAGGGCGACCTCGCGGTCGGACTGCATCAGTTCACGCTCAACTGCGCCGGTTGTCACCAGATCGTCGCCCGCGGCGGGCCGACGCTCGGCGCGGTTGCGCCCAGCCTTCAGGCCGCGACCCCACAACAGATCGCCGAGGCCGTGCGCATGGGCCCCTACCTGATGCCCCGCTTTGACCCCAGGCAGATCGACCAGCACCGGCTGGATTCGCTCGCGCGATACATCCTGTGGACGCGCAAGCCCGACAACGCCGGCGGCTGGGGGATCTACAACATCGGCCCGATCCCCGAGGGGATCGTCGCCTGGTTCTTGGCACTCGCTGCGCTGGTGATCGTGGCGCGGCTGATCGGGGAGCGAACCGCATAAAGGAGGATCGATGACGCCCGACGATCGAAAGCCGGCCAAGCGGTTCGGCCGAGCGGTGGCGCTGCTCGCGGCGCTGCGCGTGTTCCGGCGAGCCGACCGCCGCCGGCCGCTCCCGGTCGAGGCTGACCTGCGGCGCGAACCTGCCGATGCCGACGTCGATCCGAGCGAGCGGACAGTGCCGGGCAACCGGCGCGCAGAGACGCTGGTGGCGGCGCTCCTGCTGATCGCGGCCGCGTTCGGGTTCGCGTTCACCGCGGTGTACATCCTGCACGGCAACACGCAGCTGCTGGGGATCGCGATCGGGTGCATGCTGGGGCTGCTGGCCGCTGCCTGCATCGTCGCCGGGAAGTTCGTGGTGCCGCAGGAGACGCAAACCGAGCCGCGTGGCCCGCTGCTGGTCGAGGCGCAGGCCGAGGGGGTCGCGCAGATGATCCAGCAAGGGGGGGAGGGGATCTCCCGCCGCGCACTGCTGACCGGCGCCGGAGGCGTGGCGGGCGCGGCGCTGGTCACCGCCGCCGCGACTCCGGTGGCGTCGTTGGGGCCGAGGCTGCGGGGAATCCACGACACGCCGTGGCGGCGGGGTGTCCGCCTGGTCGACGACGCGGGCCGTCCATATCTGGCCTCCGATATCGAGATCGGCTCTTTCTACACGGCGCTGCCGGAGGGGCGGGATGCCGACGTGCTGGGGGCCGGCCTGCTGGTCGTGCGGCTGGCCGGGAAGTACCTGCAGCTTCCTCCGGCGCGGCGGCGGTGGGCGCCGGAAGGCATCCTCGCCTACTCGAAGATCTGCCCACACGCGGGGTGCGCGATCTCGCTGTATCGCTACCCGACCTATCAGCCCACGAGCGCCGGACCCGCGTTCACCTGTCCGTGCCACTACTCGACGTTCTCGCCGGGCGAGGGTGGCCGCCTGATCTTCGGGCCAGCGGGTCGCGCGCTGCCGCAGCTGCCGCTGATGATCGACGACCACGGCTACCTGCGGGCGGCCGGGCCGTTCACCGAGGACATCGGCCCGTCGTGGTGGAACGTCCGCAGAGCCGAGTCGTGAGCCTGCTGGGACGCGTGTTGCACCGGCGCCTCGTGCGCGTCGTGCGCTGGAATGAGCAGCGGGTCGGCGCCGCCAAAGGGATCAAGGCGGCGCTGCGCTACGTGTTTCCCGACCATTGGTCGTTTCTGCTCGGCGAGATCGCCCTGTACTCGTTCGTCGTGCTCGTGGGCACGGGGATCTTCCTGACGCTCTACTACATACCGGGCGACTCGCAGGTGATCTACCACGGCTCGTACGCGCCGCTGGCGGGTCAGGAGATGTCGGAGGCGTATCGCTCGGTGCTCAACCTGTCCTTCAACGTCCCCGCCGGCCTGCTGATGCGCCAGGTCCACCATTGGGCGGCGGACGTGTTCGTGGCCTCGATCGTGCTTCACCTGTGCCGGATCTTCTTCACCGGGGCGTACCGCAAGCCTCGTGACCTCAACTACTTCATCGGCCTGCTGATGCTGATGCTCGCGATCCTCGAGGGCTTTGCCGGCTATTCGCTGGTCGACGACGTGCTGTCCGGGATGGGCATGGCGATCGCGTACTCGGTGGCGCTGTCGATCCCGCTCGTCGGCGCACAGCTCGGCTATCTGGTGTGGGACGGTCCATTCCCGGGGTCGAGCAGCTTCCTCCCGCGTCTAGAGGTCATCCACGTACTGCTGATACCAGCGGCGCTGGCGGTGCTGATCACGATCCACCTGGCGATGATCATGCGCCAGCACCACTCGCAGTTCCCGGGCCCAGGACGGCGTGAGCGAAACGTCGTTGGCACGCCGATGTGGCCGGCGTACGCGCTTCGCTCGCTCGGACTGCTACTAGCGGTCGCCGCTGTGCTGTTCTTGATCGGGGGGCTGATCCAGATCAATCCGATCTGGCAGTGGGGCCCGTATCACCCGTACCTGTCAGAGAACGGAGCGCAGCCTGACTGGTACATCGGCTGGCTGATCGGAGCGCTGCGGCTGATGCCGAACTTCGAGCCGGCGATCGGCAGCCACACGATCATCCCCAACCCGTTCTGGGGCGGCGCGCTGTTCCCGCTGGTGGTGTTCGCGGTGATGTTCGCCTGGCCCTCGATCGAGCGGCGGTTCACGGGCGATCATCGCCGCCACGACTTGCTCGACCGCCCCCGCGACCACCCGATCCGCACCGCCATCGGCGCGGCTTTCCTCAGTTGGGTGGTGATCATCTTCGCGGTCGGATCCACCGACCGCCTGTTCTTCCGCCTGCACATCTCCTACGACGCTCAGATCCACTTCTGGCGGATCGGGGTGTGGGTCCTGCCGATCATGATCTTCTTCATTACCAAGAGCGCCTGCAGGTCACTTGCGGCAACCAACGCGCACCCGTTGCGGGCGTGGCAGGGCTCGGTGGTCAGGCGCGGGGCAGGCGGCAGGGTGGAGATCCTGGCTCATAGCCCCGACGTGCTCGAGGCGCCGGCATCCGAGGCGCCGGTGGGCACGGCCCCCGGCGAAGAAAGCGGCTGAATGAGCCGAGCCGGCCGCGTCGGCCGGCGCGGCCCATTCGCGGTCCTAGGAGGTTTTGCGCTCCAGGTTGGCGACCTCCTCGGCCTTGGCGTCGGCGCGTTCCTGATCGCGCGCGAGCTCGTCCTTGGCCTCGCCCTTGCGCTCCTCCTGGCGTCCCTGGCGGCGCAGCGAGTTGTCGCCGGCGAGGTCGCCGGCGGCCTTCTTGGCGCGGCCGGTGATCTTGTCGATGAGGCTCATTGATGGTGCTCCTCTCACTTGCTGGTCAAGTTGCTGCCGGTGCCTCCCATAGCGGGGCTACCCGACAGTGGTGTAGGAAACGCACGAAGGCTGGGGCGACGCCCGAGCTACTGCTGGACCCGCCGGGCCTCAGCGAGGTCCTCCGGGCTGCTCGGGGACGACGGCACGTTGGTGTGCCCTGTAGGCAGCGGCCGCACGGTCGAGGCCCTTGCGTCCGTGGATGCTCCATGGCGGCGCTGCGCGGCGCGGCCGAATCCGCCGACGACAGCCGCGGTAATCAAGGCGATGATCCCGAGCGGAATCAGCACGATCGTGAATATCCCGCCTGACAGCACGCCGCCGACGATCCCGAATATCAGCAGGAAAAAGGCCAGGATGTATAGCCACATACATTCTTGGATTACCCAGTTGAGGTGGCCACAAACTGATCCGGGTAGGTGGGGGTCGTGGCGCCGCAAGACACCGGTTACCTCCCGATCGGAGACTACGGGCTGATCGGCGACTGCCGGACCGCCGCGCTGGTCTCGCGCCAGGGTTCGATCGACTGGTGCTGCTTGCCGCGCTTCGACTCCGGTGCCGCGTTCGCACGCCTGCTGGACCGCGAAGGGGGCGGGTACTGCTCGGTCGCTCCGCGCGGGGGTCGATGGACGAGCAACAGGCGATACGTAGAGGACACGCTGGTCCTGGAGACGACGTTCGAGGCGCGCGGCGGAAACGCCACTCTGTATGACTTCTTTTCGTTAGCGCATGACCGCGAGCGGGGACCGCAGATCGTCAGGGTGCTGGAGGCCACTCGCGGGTCGGTCGACATGGAGATCCGAATCGCGCCGCGGTTTGACTACGGCGAGGTCCGGCCGTGGATCCGGCGCCACGGCCATCGGCTGTTCAGCGCGATCGGCGGCAACGACGGCCTGATCGTGTGGTGCGACGAGGAGCTGGAGGAGAACCCAGAACACGAGCTGACGGTGCGCTTTGCGCTGGCCGCCGGCGACCGCAGGCACCTGTCGCTGACCTATTGCGCCCCGGAGACGATCGACGCCCACGAGGGACCCGACGAGCCGGATGCCGCCGCGCTGGATCAGGCCTTGGACGAGGCCGTGAGCCGGTGGCGCAAGTGGTCTGAGACCCTCGTATTGCAAAGCGACGACGAGCCCGGCGCCCGCCGGTCGGGATTGACGCTCAAGGCGCTCACCAACGAGCCTACGGGCGCGATCGTTGCGGCGCCGACCACGTCGTTGCCCGAGGCGCTGGGCGGCCCGCGCAACTGGGACTACCGCTTCGCTTGGGTGCGAGACGCGAGCTTCAGCGCACGCGCGTTCGCCGAGCTCGGAGCGGTCGACGAGGCCGACGCGTTCCGCGCGTTCATCATGCGCTCAGCCGCGGGCCATGCCGGCGACCTGCAGGTGCTGTACGGGCCCGGCGGGGAACGCCGGATCCGCGGCGAGACGCTCGCCGCGCTCGAGGGCTACCAGCGCTCGTCGCCGGCGCGGGCGGGCAACGACGCCGCCGGTCAGCGTCAGCTCGACGCCTACGGAGAGCTCGTCAACCTCACCTGGCGCTGGCATCGTCGCGGCCACTCGCCCAGCGACGATGACTGGCGCTTTCTGGTGTCGCTGATCGACCACGCCGCGGAGAACTGCACCGAGCCCGACCAGGGGATCTGGGAATGGCCCGGCGACCCCGAGCACTTCGTGCACTCCAAGGTCCTGTGCTGGTCGGCACTCGACCGCGGGATCCGGCTCGCCGACGAGTGCATGCGCCGCGCGCCGACGCGCCGCTGGAAGCGGGCGCGCGACGAGCTGCGAGAGGAAATCGACCGGCGCGGCTACGACAAGAAGCGCGGCGTCTACGTGCAGGCCTACGGGCGCAAGGACCTCGACGCGGCGCTGCTGCTGCTGCCCACCGTCGAGTACGTCGCGTGGGACGACGCGAGGATGCTGCGGACCGTCGCGGCCATCCAGGAGGAGCTCGACGCCGGCGACGGCCTGCTCTACCGCTACCGTCGCGACGACGGCCTCGAGCGCCAGGAGGGCGCGTTCCTGTGCTGCTCGTTCTGGCTGGTTGAGTGCCTGGCGCGGGGCGGCGACATCGAGCAGGCGCGCGAGGTGTTCAACCTGACGATCGCCAAGGCAAACGATCTCGGGCTGTTCTCGGAGGAGATCGAGCCGAAGTCCGGCGAGCTGTTGGGCAATTTCCCGCAGGGGCTGACCCATCTGGCGCACATCTCCGCGTGCAACGCGCTGGCCGAGATCGGGCAGGGTCTTTAGAGATCTCTCACAGCTTCTTGTAGCCGCCATGACCGCCGCCGCGTTAGCTGGTCGGCAACGGGGGTAGGCCGAAGTCGATCGTGTCAGGCGACTTCAAAGGAGAGCAACAGGCATGAGCCAAACGGTGGGTGACTATCTCCTGGATCGCCTTGCGATTTGGGGCGTCAATCGGATCTACGGATACCCCGGAGACGGCATCAATGGCCTGATGGGCGCGTTCGGTCGCTCGAGCAACGGCAAGCGGCCGCAGTTCATCCAGACGCGCCACGAGGAGATGGCAGCGTTCATGGCGTGCGCGCACGCCAAGTTCACCGGAGAGCTGGGCGTCTGCATGGCGACCTCCGGCCCCGGCGCGATCCACCTGCTCAACGGACTCTACGACGCCAAGCTCGACCACCAGCCGGTCGTCGCGATCGTCGGCCAGCAAGCCCGCGCCGGCCTCGGCGGCAACTATCAGCAGGAGGTCGACCTCGTCACGCTGTTCAAGGACGTCGCGCACGAGTACGTGCAGATGGCCTATGAACCGGCCCAGATCCGCCACCTCGTCGATCGCGCCTGCCGGATCGCGCTCGCCGAGCGCAGCGTGACCGCGATCATCGTCCCCAACGACCTTCAGGACGCCGACGCCGTGCCGACGCCGCCGCGCAAGCACGGCACGGTCCATTCTGGCCCCGGTTATACGGCCCCACGGGTCGTCCCGGCCGAGACCGAGCTCGACCGCGCGGCCGAGACCCTCAACGCGGGCGAGCGCGTAGCGATGCTCGTCGGGCAGGGAGCGCTGCACGCCACCGACGAGGTGGCCGCGATCGCCGACACGCTCGGCGCCGGCGTCGCCAAGGCGTTGCTGGGCAAGGCGGTGCTGCCCGACGACCTCCCGTACGTGACCGGGTCGATCGGGCTGCTCGGCACCAAGCCGAGTTGGGACATGATGCAGGACTGCGACACGCTGCTGATGGTCGGCTCGAGCTTCCCGTACTCGGAGTTCCTGCCCGAGGAGGGCCGGGCCCGCGGAGTCCAGATCGACATCGACGGGCGGATGCTCGGGATCCGGTACCCGATGGAGGTCAACCTCGTGGGCGACAGCGCCGAGACGCTGCGGGCCCTGATGCCGCGCCTGACGCGCAAGGAGGATCGCTCCTGGCGCGAGAAGATCGAGGGCGAGGTGCAGAAGTGGTGGGAGCTGATGGAGCGCCGCGCCGCCGAGCCCGCCGACCCGATCAACCCGCAGCTCGTGTTCGCGGAGCTGTCAAAGCGCTTGCCCGACGGCGCGATCATCAGCTCTGACTCCGGCTCTTCGGCGAACTGGTACGCGCGCGACATCAAGCTGCGCCGCGGGATGATGGGAACGCTGTCGGGGACCCTGGCCACGATGGGCCCGGGGGTCCCGTACGCGATCGCCGCCAAGTTCGCCTATCCCGACCGGCCCGCGATCGCGCTGGTCGGCGACGGAGCGATGCAGATGAACGGCATCAACGAGCTGATCACGATCGCCAAGTACCGCAACCAGTGGTCAGATCAGCGCCTGATCGTGATGGTCCTCAACAACCGTGACCTCAACCAGGTCACCTGGGAGCAGCGCGCGATGGAGGGCAATCCGAAGTTCGAGGGATCTCAAGATCTGCCCGACTTCCCGTACGCGAGCTACGCAGAGCTGCTCGGCCTGAAGGGGATCCGGGTGGACAGCCCCGAACAGGTCGGCCCCGCGTGGGACGAGGCGCTGGCCGCCGACCGCCCGGTGGTGTTCGAGGCCGTGACCGACCCGGAGGTGCCGCCGCTGCCGCCGCACATCACGATCGAGCAGGCCAGGGCGCTCACCTCGGCGCTGATCGCCGGCGATCCGAACGCCGGTCAGATCATCAGGCAGTCGTTCCGCCAGAAGGTCGGGGAGTTCTTCACCGGCCGATGAGCATGGCCGTCGCACCTCCCACGGCCCCGGTGCAGCAGATCGAGGTCGCGGCGTACACGATCCCGACCGATGCACCCGAGGCCGATGGAACGCTGTCGTGGGATTCGACGACGATCGTGGTGGTCCACGCGCACGCGGCCGGTGAGTGGGGGCTGGGCTACACCTACGCTGACGTCTCCACCGCGAAGCTGATCGAGTCCAAGCTCGCTGGAGTTGTCCGCGACGCCGACGCGATGTCGCCCGAGGCGGCGTGGAAGGCGATGGTCGGCTCGATCCGCAACCTTGGACGCCCGGGCATCGCGTCGATGGCGATCGCCGCGGTCGACGTCGCGCTCTGGGATCTGAAGTCGCGGATCCTCGGGCTGCCCCTGTGCCAGCTGTTGGGTCCGGTCCGCGACCGGGTCGCGATCTACGGGTCGGGCGGGTTCACCGCTTATTCGCTCACGCGGCTGTCGGAGCAGCTCGCCGGATGGGTGGAGCGCGGGATCCCCCGGGTCAAGATGAAGATCGGGAGCTCTCCCGAGCATGACCCCGACCGAGTGAGAGCCGCGCGGGAAGCAATCGGGCCCGAAGCGCAGCTGTTCGTCGACGCCAACGGTGCCTACTCGCGCAAGCAGGCGCTCGAGCTGGCCGAGCGCTTCCGGACCGACGCCGGCGTCAGCTGGTTTGAGGAGCCGGTGTCTTCGGACGACCTCGACGGACTGCGGCTGCTCCGCGATCGCGGGCCCGCCGGGATGCCGATCGCCGCCGGCGAGTACGGCTACGACCTGCCCTACTTCGAGCGGATGCTCGAGGCGGGCGCCGTCGACGTGCTCCAGGCGGACGTCACCCGCTGCGCCGGGATCACCGAGCTGCTGCGGGTCGACGCGCTATGCCACGCGCGAGGTGTGCCGCTCTCGTTGCACTGCGGACCGTCGATCCACCTGCATCCGGCGCTGGCGCTGCAGCGGTTCGTCCATCTGGAGTACTTCCACGATCACACCCGGATCGAGGGCCTGCTGTTCGACGGAGTCACCACGCCGCGCGGTGGCTCGCTGGCGCCCGATCTGACGCGGCCGGGGATCGGGCTCGAGCTAAAACGCGCCGACGCGGAACGCTATGCCGCGTAGCACGTTGCCGATCCGGCGCCGGCGACCGACGGAACGAGTCGTCGCTCGCTGGTGGTGCAACGTCTCCCGAGGCCGGGCCCAGAAGACGCTCGCGGCCGCCACGGCGGCCAGCGCACTGCCGCTCGGCGTGGAGATCTACTTCGAGCACTTCCGGGGATCGTTCGGCGACAAGTGGATGTGGACGCCCGTCGCGCTGTCACCGGCGCTGAGTGTCGCCGCCATGGCCGGCTTGCGCTCAGAGCGCGCCGCCCGTACCTGGCTGCCGGCGCTTTCGGCGCTGTACTGCCTGGACGGCTTGATCGGCGTGGTCACGCACGTGCGCGGCGTGGCGCGCAAGCCCGGCGGCTTCGATGAGCCGCTGTTCAACATCGTGATGGGCCCGCCGCTGCTGGCGCCCGGCTCGCTGGCGCTGGTCGGCGGGATGGGCCTTGCGGCGGCAGCGCTCGGACGCGAACGGTGATGGCCGACAAAGGCCGCGACTTCCGGCTCGCCGACCATCTCCCCAACCTGCGGCCCGACCGTCGGCCGGCGTCGCCCGACGAGCTACCGCGTCAGCGAAACGGTGTCACGCCGCAGATGCACGGCCGCTACCCCGACTACAACGTCCTAGAAGAGGCAGACCACTGGGATGAGGTGACGCGGCGCCTGGTGCTCGAGCGCCTCGAGAAGGTGCCGCCGATCCGCTTCTTCACGCACGGCGAGGCGCGCACGCTTGGCGTGTTCTGCGACCTGGTGATGGCCCAAGACCGCGAGCCCAAGATCCCGGTGCTGAACATCGTCGACGCCAAGCTGTTCGCGGGCCAGCTTGACGGCTTCCGCTACGCCGACATGCCCGACGACCGCGAAACCTGGCGGAGGTTGGCGCTCGGGCTCGACGCCGCAGCGCGCCAGCACGGAGCAGGCGACTTCGCCGGCGGCGCCGCCGAGGACGTGCAGACGCGCGTGGTCGATGCGCTGGCCAAGGGCAAGCTGCACGGCGAGGTGTGGGATGAGCTGCCGCCGGACAAGACCTGGAAGGTCGTCTCGCGCGCGATCCTCAGCGCGTTCTACTCGCATCCCTGGGCGTGGAACGAGATCGGCTTCGGCGGCCCTGCGTACCCGCGCGGCTACGCCCGCCTGGGTGTCGGCCAGCGGGAGAGCTGGGAGCGCGCGGCGGCGTTCGAGCGCGACCCCGTCAAGGACACCGAGCAACGCGGAGTGCGGGGAACGTGAGCCGCCGGCACGAGCTGCGCACGCTGCTGCGCGGCGCGCTGCGGCCGCCCGAGAACGACTCGGCGTTCCTGCTCGACGTCCACCGGCGAGCCGTGCCGCGCGAGCGGATGGCGCACTATGACGACTCGTTCTCGGTCGACCTCGTGATCGTCGGTGCGGGTGCCGGCGGCGGCACCCTCGCTCAACGGCTGGCGCGACGGGGATGGAAGGTCGTGGTGCTCGAGTCCGGACCGTTCTGGGATCCCGATCAGGATTGGGTCTCGGACGAGGCCGGATCGCACCGGCTCTACTGGACCGACGACCGGGTCACCGGCGGTTCTGACCCGGTCGAGCTCGGCAAGAACAACTGCGGGCACGGGGTCGGCGGCTCGATGGTCCACTACGCCGGGTACTGCCCGCGATTTCATCCCTCCGACTTCGAGGTCCGAAGCCGCGACGGGGTGGGGGAGGACTGGCCGATCCGCTACTGGGACCTCAAACGCCATTACGAGCGCCTCGAACTCGAGCTGCCGGTTGCCGGCGACTATTGGCCGTGGGGCGATCCCCACCGCTATCCGCATACGCCGCACCCGATCGCCGGCGGCGCCGAAACCGCGCGCGGCGGGGCGCGCAAGCTCGGCATCGAGATGCGCGTCGGACCGGTTGGCATCACCAACGGCGCGTTCGGCAACCGTCCCCACTGCATCTATCGCGGCTATTGCCTGCAAGGCTGCAAGGTCAACGCCAAGGCATCGCCGCTGGTGACGCACATTCCCGACGCGATCGATCACGGCGCCGAGATCCGCGCGCACTGCATGGCGACGGAGGTCGTGCTCGACGACGCGACCGGACGCGTGACCGGAGTGCGCTACATCCACGGCAGCGAGGAACGGTTTCAGCGCGCAGAGGCGGTGGCCGTGGCGGGCTACTCGATCGAGACGCCGCGGCTGCTGCTCAACTCGACCAGCCGGCGGTTCCCCCACGGCCTGGCGAACAACAACGACCAGGTCGGGCGGTGCGTGATGGTGCAGGGCGCGCCGCAGGTGGCCGGCCGGTTCCCCGACGAGATGCGGATGTACAAGGCGCCTCCGCCGGAGATCTCATCCGAGCAGTTCTACGAGACCGATCCCGAGCGTGGGTTCGCGCGGGGATTCTCGATCCAGACCGTCGGGCCGCTGCCGATCGAGCACGCCCAGCACGTGCTCGGCCACGGGCACTGGGGGCCGGCGCTGCGCGAGTACATGCGCGACTACAACCACTGGTACACGCTCGGCGTGCTGTCCGAGCTGTTGCCGTTGCCAGACAACCGCGTGACGATCGCCCATGGCGAGACCGACGGTAACGGGATTCCGGTGGCGCGGATGGACTACTCGCAGTGCGACAACGACCGCAAGAACATCGCGTTCGCCAAGCAGACCCTGCACGACATCTTCGAAGCGGCCGGCGCGCAGGACGTGCTCGTGACCGACCGCTACGCGCACCTCGTCGGTGGCTGCCGGATGGGCACAGACCCCGACCGCAGCGTCGTCGATGCCGACCATCGGGCCTGGGAGGTGCCCAACCTGTTCGTCGCCGACGGCAGCGTGATGCCGACCCAGGGCTCGGCCAACCCGGCGATCACGATCATGGCGCTGTCCTGTCGCCTGGCCGAGCGTCTCGACCTCAAACGGCTCGACGCACGAGCACACCGGCAGCAGTCGCGGCGGCTGCGAGCCCCAGTGCCGAGCCGATCCAGTGCCGGCTGATGAAAGCCTGCTCTCCGCGCGTGCGGGCCTGGTCGTCGAACACGCCGTGCGCGCCCTCGTCGTGGTCGTCGTCGACCGGCGAGAACAGGTTCGCGCGGCGGTTGGGATCGGCGGGGTCGGGCGTCAGCTGGCCGTCGATCGCGGTGCGGGCGAGATAGCGCTCGGCCAGCGAGGGAGAGATCTTGTTGCCGACGATCGTGTAGACGGTCGGGATCCCGACGTAGATCTCGCGGCGGCGATGGTGCGCGGCCCAGTACACCGAGCGGGCCGCGATCTCGGGCTGGAAGATCGGCGGCACCGGCATCGGGTGGCGCGGCATCTTGCTTAGACAGTGGTCGAACTGCGGGGTGTTGAGGCCGGGGAGCTGGACCATCGTCACATGGACCTTGCTGCGGCGGTGGCGCAGCTCGCAGCGAAGCGACTCCTGAAAGCCCTTGATCGCGTGCTTGGCACCGCAGTAGGGCGCCTGCAGCGGGATGCCCCGGTAGGCCAGGGCCGAGCCGACCTGCACGATCGTGCCGCGGTTGCGCGGCAGCATCCGCGCCAGCGCGGCCTTGGTGCCCCACACGGTGCCCAGGTAGGTGACCCTGGTGGCACGCTCGTACTCGTGCGGGGCGACCTCGTCGAAGTAGGCGAAGACCGTGGTCATCGCGTTGTTGACCCACACGTCGATCGGGCCGAGGCGCTCCTCGATCGCAGCGGCGCCGGCCTCGACCTGGTCGAACTCCGCGACGTCGGCCTCGTGAGCGTACGCGGCGCCGCCAAGCTCGGTGACCTCGCGGGCCGCCGCGTCCAGGCCCGCGCGGCCACGGGCGATCAGGCCCACGGCGGCGCCATGGCGCGCGAACTCGAGCGCGATCGCCCGGCCGATCCCGGCCGAGGCGCCGGTGATCGCGACTACCTCTCGCTCAGCCATGTGGCGACGTTGGCGAGATCAGCGACGAACTGGTCCATGGCGGCATCACGCTCGTCGTCTTCGGCGCGCAGGATCGCCGACGGATGCGTGGTCAGCGTGACGAGCTCGGCGAGGTCGGAGTCGAGCGGCCGGCCGCGATCGCGTCCCACCCGGATTTGCGATCCGAGCAGCGCCTGTCCGGCGGTGGCGCCGAGGCACACCAGCGCGGCCGGCTTGACGACGGCGAGCTCGGCCTGCAGCCAAGGCAGGCACGCGCTCACGTGCCAGCGGTCGGGCTTCTGGTGGATCCTGCGCTTTCCCCGGGCCTTGTAGCGGAAGTGCTTGACGACGTTGGTGATGTACGCGTCATCGGGATTGATCCCAGCGCGCTCCAACCCCCTGTTCAGGACGCCGCCCGCCGGGCCCACGAACGGGTGCCCCTCGATGTCCTCGCGGTCACCGGGCTGCTCGCCAACCAGCATCACGGTCGCGCCGCGCTTGCCTTCTCCCATGATCGCCTGGGTGGCGCCTTCCCACAGGTCGCACGCGCGGCATTCCTGGACCGCGCTGCGCATGTTTGTCAGGTTGGGCTTTGCGGGCACTGGTGCCGGTGGGCGGTCCGGCGTCTGTTGCGCATGCGTGCTCATCTGGTTTACGAACTCTTACCCGAGCCATGAAAGAGGTACGCATCGGCTGTTCGGGCTGGATGTACGACGACTGGCGCGGCCGGCTGTATCCCGAGCGCGAGCCCAAGCGCCGCTGGCTCGAGCTGTACGCGGAGGCGTTCGACACCGTCGAGGTCAACAACACCTTCTACCGGCTCGCCCGCTCGGAGGCGGTCGAGGGATGGGTGCGGCAGACCCCGTCGTCGTTCCTGTTCACCGTCAAGGCCAGTCGCTACCTGACCCACATCAAGCGCCTGCAGGGGATCGAGGAGGGGATCATGCGCTTCTACGAGCCGCTGGCGCCGCTGATCGAGGCGGGGCGGCTTGGGCCGGTCCTGTGGCAGCTGCCCGAGAACTTCCACCGCGACGACGACCGCCTGGAGGGATGGTTGGCCGTGCTGCCCGAGGGCATGCACACGATCGAGTTTCGCCACGAGAGCTGGTTCGCGGCGCCGGTGATGCGAATGCTGAAGCAGCACCGTGTGGCGCTGACGATCGGCGATCACCCCAAGCGGCCGTTTCAGTCGCTCGAGGCGACCGCGCCGTGGCGGTTCGTGCGCTTTCACTACGGCGCGCGCGGGCGCGGCGGGAACTACTCGGCGACCGAGATCGAGCAGTGGGCCCGGCGGATCGCGCAGTGGCGCCGCCGCGAGGCCGTGTTCGCCTACTTCAACAACGACTGGAACGGCTACGCCCCGGCGAACGCGCGGCTGCTCGCGGGCAAGCTGGGGCTTTGAGCGGCGGCTTCCTTATCGAGTACGTCGTATAAACGCACTAGATAAGGAGGTCGGGAAGCGGGCGTAACCCGCTCAGCCGCTGTACAGCGATTCGAACAGATCCCCGTAGCGGTCGTAGATCACGTTGCGCTTGACCTTCAGGCTCGGCGTCAGCTCACCGGTCTCCACCGACAGGTCGTGATCGAGGATCGTGAACTTCTTGATCTGCTCCACCCTGGCGTAGTTGGAGTTGGCGCGGTCGAGCTCGGCCTGGATCATCTCGTGCACCTTCTCGTGCTCGGCCAGGGACTCGATGTCCTCGGGCAGGCCCTGCTCCTGTGCCCAGGGGACAATCTCCTCGGGGTCGAGCGTGATCATCGCGACCGGGAACGGCTTGCGGTCCCCGTACATGACGGCCTGTGAGATGAACGGCGACTGCTTGAGGTCGTTCTCGATGTTGGCGGGCGTGAGGTTCTTGCCGCCGGCGGTGATGATGATGTCCTTTTTGCGGCCGGTGATCTTCAGATACCCCTCGTCGTCGAGCTCGCCGAGGTCGCCGGTGCGTAGCCAGCCGTCCGACATCGTCTCCTCGGTCGCCTCCGGGTTGCGCCAGTATTCCTGGAAGATGTGCGGGCCTCTGCAGAGGATCTCGCCGTCCTCGGCGATCTTGATCTCGACGCCGGGAAGCGCGCGGCCCACGGTGCCGAACTTGAAGTGATCGAGCGTCCCGACGGTGCCAACGCCGGTCGTCTCGGTCATGCCCCAGCCCTCGAGCACCGGAACGCCGGCGGCGTAGAAGAACTCGAGGATCTCGGGCGCGATCGGCGCGGCGCCGCTGACGGCCTGGCGCACCTGTCCACCGAACAGGCCCCGGACGCGCTGGAAGATCTGCTCGTCGGCCTGCTCGAACTGCTCGGCAAGCTCCGCGGGCACTTCATCGCCGCGCCGGCGGCGCGTTCGCACCTCGACGCCCAGCTTGACCGCCTTGCGGAACCGCTCCTGCTCCTCCTCGCTTTCGCTGGCGACCATCTTCATCGCCGCCCCGTAGAGCTTCTCGAAGATGCGCGGCACCGACGGCACGTAGGTCGGCTTGGTCTCGATGATCTCCGCGAGGATCTCTCTCGTGTTGCCACCGAAGTAGATCAGTGTCGTCCCCTCGTCGACCGTGGCGAGCATGGTGATGAGCGCGAACACGTGGGCCAGCGGCAGGTACAGGTAGCTGACGTCGCCGGGCTCGACGAACTCGAGCTCCTCGACCATCTGGCACACCGCCATCGCGTTGGCGTGGGTCAGGACGACGCCCTTCGGCGCGCCGGTCGTGCCTGACGTGTAGACGATCGTGTAGGGGTCCTGTGGGCTTACCGCCTCCTGGCGGGGAGCAAGCTCGCCGCGGTCGCGCTCCCGGCCACGCGCGCGCAGCTCGTCGAGGCTCAGCTCGCCGCCGCTCTCGTCGATGCCGATCACGTGCTCGAGGTCTGGCAGCTCGTCGCGCACCTCCTCGATCTTCGTGCGCTGGCCCTCGTTCTCGCAGAAGATCGCGCGGGCGCCCGAGTTGCCTGCCACCCACTTGCACTCCGATGGCGCGTTGGTCGGATACACCGGCACCGCCACCGCTCCCGCCGCCGAGACCCCCAGGCTCGCCAGCGTCCACTCCAGGCGCGTCTCGGCCAGGATGCACACCCGATCTCCGACCTCGATGCCCAGGTCGACGAGGCCGAGCGCGATCTCCTCGATCGCTTCGCCCATCTCTGCGTAGCTCAGCTCGCGCCACTTGCCGTCCTGCTTGAACCGGGCCGCTGTGTGCGAACCGAACCGTTCGGCTGCGGAGCCAGGCAGCGACGCCACGGTTGACGCGATCGTCGTCGGTGTCGTATCCGCCATGGACTCTCCTCCTCGTGAAACTCGGTGCGCTGTGGTCGGGCCTTACCCGCTCGCCACACTCTCGCACCTTCGGCTTGCGCGTGTGGCACCCGGAGCTACTCGAAGCCCAGCCAGTCGCGCGCGGTCTGGCCGTCGGGCACAGCGGCGACCCAGAGGTTGGTGTAGCGCGAACCCTCCTCGCTGGCAAGGTACTTGGCCGACGTCACCCATTCCCTGCCCGCCAGGTCGAAGTACGTCACCCACACGTCGAAGCTCGTGAGGCCGCCGAGACCCCACGCCCTGACCTCCACGGGCGTGGTCTTGGAAACCGCCAGACCGGAGGCGGCTCCGGTGTGCTTGACCTCACCCCAGGCGGGAGAGACCTCGCCGTTCTCGTCCCGCGGGGTCACGAACAGGTGCAGGTCGAGCGCGGGCCCGGAACCGATGTTCTCGATCGGCACGAGCAACTCCCCGTGGCCCTGGTAGACGGGCATTTGCATCGTGCTGTGGATGGGCACCACCACGGGGCGATGCGATTGCTCTGCCTGGTCGCGCCAGCGGTCGATTTCCCGCTGCGCCACGTTGAGCGCGCGGATCACGACGACGAGCAGCGCGACCGTCAGCAGCGCAAGGATCAACGTGACTAGCGCGGTCGGGTCGACGTTGCCGGTGAGCTGGAGTGCGTAAGGCACGGCGATCATCAACGGATGACGCCCCTGCCCTTTGTCATCGGCGGAAGCCTACGGGGATCGGGGCGGACGCGCGCACCGCACATCTACGATGGCCCCCTCCGGAGCGTTCTACATGACG
>DASSGR010000196.1:0-17308 GCA_035693425.1 Solirubrobacteraceae bacterium | reverse complement strand
GTCGAAGCGACCCGGGCGCAGCAGCGCCGGGTCGAGGATGTCCGGGCGGTTCGTGGCGGCGATCAGGATGATGTTGTCCTTCATCTCGAAGCCGTCCATCTCGACGAGCAGCTGGTTGAGCGTCTGCTCGCGCTCGTCGTGACCACCGCCGAGGCCGGCGCCGCGGTGGCGGCCGACGGCGTCGATCTCGTCCATGAAGATGATGCAGGGCGAGTTCTGCTTGGCCTGCTCGAACAGGTCGCGCACGCGCGAGGCGCCCACGCCGACGAACATCTCGACGAAGTCCGATCCGGAGATTGAGAAGAACGGCACCCCGGCCTCGCCGGCCACGGCGCGGGCCAGCAGCGTCTTACCGGTGCCCGGAGGGCCATACAGCAGCACGCCCTTGGGGATGCGGGCGCCCAGCGCCTGGAACTTCTTCGGGTTCTCGAGGAACTCCTTGATCTCGTGCAGCTCCTCGACTGCCTCGTCGACCCCGGCGACGTCGCGGAACGTGATCTTCGGAGAGTCGACCGACATCCGCTTCGCGCGCGACTTGCCGAACGACATGACCTTCGAGCCGCCGCCTTGGACCTGATTCATCAGGAAGATCCAGAAGCCGATGAAGATCACGAACGGCAAGATGTAGGTCAGCAGCGACAGCCAGCCGTTGCTGGCCTTGCCCTGGATGTCGAACTGGCTCTGGTCCTGGATGTTCTTGTGCGCCAGGGTGATCAGCTGGGGCGTGTACTGGTCGGGGTAGCCGACCGAGTACTTCGTGCCGCCGTACTGCTGAAGAAGCGTCACGTTCGCGGTGTTGTCCTTCTCCTTGAGCGTGAGCGTCTTGACCTGGTTGTCCTGCAACTGCGTCAGCAGGTTCCCGAACGAGTAGTGCGTCGAGTGGCTCGAGTTGCCGATCAGCTTCTGGGCAAAGAACGCGAGCACGACCACGATCAGAATTGGGAAGGCTGCGCTCTTGAAGAACCTACTCATGGGGAAAATTCGCGATCGCCGTGCGCCGGCTCGGAAGCGGAATCATCAAGCCTAGCAGCTAGGTTTGAGCCTCCGGCGAGGCTAATTGGGTTGATTTGAGGGCCCATCCGAGTACTAACGCAGCGGCGCGCTCATTCCTTCAACGCCGCCACATAAGGCAAGTTGCGGTACCGCTCGCCGTAGTCGAGTCCGTAACCGATCGCAAACGTATTGGGAATCTCAAAGCCAACGTACCGCGTGTGGAGATCGACCTTGCGGCGCTCGGGCTTGATCAGCAGCGCGCAGACCTCCAACGAGCGCGGATTTCTCCCGGCGAGATTCCGCAACAGATATTGCAGGGTCAGCCCTGAGTCGACGATGTCCTCGACGATCAGGACGTCTCGCCCCTCGATCACCGCGTCGAGGTCTTTCAGAATCCGCACCACGCCCGAGGACTTCGTCGCCGAGCCGTAGGAAGCCACCGCCATGAAGTCCACCTCACAGGGGACAACCAGGTGGCGCATCAGGTCCGAGAGGAAGAACACGGCGCCCTTGAGCACGCCCACCAATACGAGGTCCTTGCCCTCGTAGTCACGGGAGACGTCAGCCGCCAGCTCGCGAACCCGCCGCTCGAGATCCTCGGCGGGGACCAGGATCTCCCCGATTGCGTCGTCTTCCACGCCGGCCATCTTATGAACGAGGCGGCCGACCGGGTCGCACGCCCAACCGAACCGCCTCCGCCGTCGAGTCGGTGACCTTGAAGCGTTCGGAGGTGGCAACCCCCGCCACCCACACGATCTCGCCCTGGGACTCGACCACCGGCACCGCCGCGCGCTCGCGCCGCGGAACCCGCCGCGCCGTGAACAGGTCCTGCAGGCTCTTGGAGCCCTGGAGCCCGAGCGGCGCGATCCGATCGCCGGGCCGCCAGGACCGCACCAGCAGATCGTCGCCGAGGCCCGCGCGGTCGACCACGCCCGGCTCGCGCGCGGGTGGTCCCAGCTCGCAGGTGATCTCCTGCTCGCCGAAGACGGCGCTTCCCGGGATCGGCAGGAGGACCGGCTCCGGTGTCGTGCCGGCGGACGGCGAGGCGCGGCTCTCGAACCGCAGCACGCCGTACTCGGCGATCGCGACGACACCCCCGCCGGTGTCGAGCTGCATGGTCCCGTGCTCGTCCAGGGCCACGATCTCGGACGCTCGCCGGGCCACGCCGGGCGCCACGCCGTCGGCGGCGTCGTCGGCCAGCCGCTGCACGACCAGGCGAGCCAGCGCCGGCCCGAGCTCACGCAAGCGGCTCAGCGCCACACGGTCGCGTCGCTCCAGCACCTCGTCGACCAGCGCGTCGAGCACGGCCGCCTCCTCGCGCAGGATCTCGGCCACCGCGATCACGTTGTCCGCAGCCCCGGGGTGCACTGCCTCCAGCGCAGGCATTAGCTGGGCCCGGATCCGGTTGCGGGCGTAGGCGTCGGAGTCGTTGCTCTCGTCCTCGCGCCAGGTCAGCCCGCGCGCCGTGCAGTAGGCGGCCGTCTGCTCGCGCGTGAACTCGAGCAGCGGCCGCACGAGCAGACCCTCGCGGGCGCGCATGCCGAGCAGAGCCCGGCGGCTGGGAGACGACGCAAGCCTGTACAGGATCGTCTCCACCTGATCGGTGGCGGTGTGCCCGGCCGCGACGTCGCCCCCGCGCGCAAGCGCGATCTGGGCGGCGGCCCCATATCGCTCGTCGCGCGCCCAAGCCTGCAGGTTGCCGCGCTCCGGTCGCCTGGGCCGCCGCACCTCCAGCAGCACGCCCAGCCGCGAGCACAGCTCCGCGCAGTGGTGCTCGTCGGCGTCGGCGCCGTCGCGCAGCCCGTAGTTGAGGTGCAGGCCGGTCACCGACTCGCGACCGGCGATCGCCACCGCCAGGTCGAGCAGGCAGGTGGAGTCGCGCCCGCCGGACAGCAACACGACCACGCTACCGCCCGCCGCGAGCAGGCCGGATGCCCGGACGCGGTGCTCGATCTCGGCTGGAGACGGCAATGTCACTCGGGTTCATCTTCTCGCGCGCGCGCAGCGAAGATCTCCGTGGACTCGGTGAAGCCCTTCAGCCGCACCTCGGCGATCCGTTCGAACTCCAGCGCACCGTTGGCGTCCTCGACGACCGGCCGGGTCACCAGCACCTCGCCCGCGCCCGCGCGGGCGCCGACCCGCGACGCGATGTTCACGTCGCGACCGTAGTAGTCACCGTCGCGATACAGCGCGCGCCCGTAGTGGATCCCGATCCGCGACAACGGGCGGTCGGGATTGGGCCGCTGAAACTCGACGGCCCAATTGGTGAGCGCCCGCGCGTCGGAGCCGACGATCATCACCTCGTCGCCGATCGTCTTGATCACGCGGGCCTCGTCGGGCAACGACGCCTCCACCCCCTCCACGAACCGCTCGACCGTATCGACCGCCTCAAGCTCGCCCTGCTCCTCGGTCAGCCGTGTGTAGCCGGCGAGGTCCGCGAACGCGATCGCCACCCGCATGCGACCCAGGTCGGCGTCGCCCTCCAGGTCGGTCTCCATGTGACCGATCACGTCCTGTTCGACGAAGTGCTGGAGGAAGCGCTGATGGACGTGATCCATGACCGGCGATGCGAGTGGCAGCACCTCGCGCGTGAGGTCGAGCATCTCCTCCGCGGTCTCGATCCCGGTCGTGCCCGATCGCATCAGCGGCTCGTGCACGTAGAGGTGAAACAGCCGGACCTCCGCGTCGGCCACCTGCGCCATGGCCTGCCCGTAGACGCGCACGAGCTGCAGCATCGCGACCAGCGGCAGCCCCGCCGACAGCACCGCCTCGACATAGCGAAGCAGCTGCACGTCCTGCTCGGACATCGACTCGGCCTGCCCGGGGCTGAGTCCGAGCGCACCCACGATCCGCTCGACCAGCGCCGGCGCGAGCCCGGTCTCCTTGGCGGCGCGCTTGACCGTGTACGCCTGGTCGTCGGAGGGGAACAGCGCCTCCATGTACCCGAAGGCCAGCCGGCCGTCCTCGGTCGCGCGGCGGATCTCCTTGATCGAGTGGCCGCGCTCGCGCAGCCTCGCCACGATCCGGGCGTGACCCACGGCACCGCGAGACCAGCCGCCGTCATAGCTCGGGATCAGGCCTTCCCGAGCCCAGCGTCGGAGCGTGGCCGCGGTCACGCCGACCCGCTCGGCCGCCTCCTTGAGCGTCAGGCTCGGTTCGTCCGCTCGATCGGGGCTAACGTCCTCGGGCATCACCGCATAGTTTCCGGATCCGCCACGCGGAAACCGCGCGATGCATCACGGACGGGCGCGGCGAGACACGGCACGGACACGGAGAGGTGGGCCATCGAATAGTCGGCGGCGGGAGCCCGGTGAGAGTCCGGACCCTCGCCGCCCGCGGGCGTAACGGCCCGCTGCGTCGGCCGTTGGCGCTCGTCACGTTTCCGGCGGCGCCTCGCGCACACGACACCCTGCTTTGGGGACGCGCCCACGTTCCGGCCTGTTGCCGTTATTCGATGCCCAAGGTCTACTCGTCCGGGCGCCGTCTGTCAACTCGACGCGCGGGATATAACCTCGCGGCGATGGGCGCCCCGATCCACCTGCAACCGACCGCGCCGTTGGCGCAGCGCGTACTGCTGCCGGGCGATCCGGGCCGTGCGCTGCTGCTTGCGCAGTCGCTGCTCGACGCGCCGAAGATGTTCAACCACAACCGGGGCCTGTGGGGCTACTCGGGCACGGCCGCCGACGGGGAGCCGCTGACGATCCAGAGCACGGGAATGGGAGGACCGAGCGCCGCGATCGTGATCTCCGAGCTCGCGGATCTCGGCGCCACCACGATGCTGCGGACCGGAACCTGCGGGGCACTGCAGAGCGACCTCGAGCTCGGCCAGCTGATCGTGGCCACCGAGGCCATCGGCGACGACGGCACCAGCCGCGCGCTCGGCGTCAACGACCGGGTGCCGGCAAGTCCCGCCCTGCTGGAGGCGCTTGTGGCGGCGACTGGGGCGCCTCAGGGTCCGGTCGTCTCGACCGACCTGTTCTACGACGACCCTCGCGAGCCGGAGGCCGGTTGGATCGCCGCGGGCGCGCTGGCCGTCGAGATGGAGAGCTCGACGCTGTTCGCGCTGGGGGCGCGGCGCGGCTTTGAAGCCGGCACCGTGCTGGTGGTCTCCGATCTGCTGACTGGTGAGCGCGTCCGGATCGGGGCCGAGGAGCTGCAGGCGGCCGAGCATCGCCTCGGCGAGGCTGCGCTGCTGGGACTGACGATGCTGGCGGGGGCCGCCGGCGCGACTCAGTAGGGCCGCTGCTCGGCCTCCGCGCCCGGCGAGCCCGGCGCCGAATCCTCAGCAGCGGGCTTGGGCGAAGCGGGCTTCGGCGATGCGGCCTTGGCTGAACGGCTGGCCCGAGCCGGGCGCGCGGCCTTCTGCACGGAGGTCTCGATCCGCTCCAGCCGCTCTTCGATCGCCGACAGGCGCCGGTCCAGCGCGTTTGCCGCATTGAGGTCGTCAAGTCGCTGCTCGAGCCGATCCAATCCGTCCTCGATCCCCTCGAGCCGCTGCGACACCCCGCGCAGGCGGCGAGTCAACCGCTCCAGGTCGCTGGCCGAGGGCAGATTCAGAGCCCCCATCGCCGCCTCTTGCGCGCGCAGCGCGCGCTCGCGCGTCTCGAATGCGGCAGACAGCGCGCCGCTGACCATCGGGTTCTCCAGCAAGTCGGCTGCGAGCTTGCCGATGGCTTCTTCGCCATGGCGGGTAACACGCTCCCGTAGACCCATGTCTTCGCTCATCTCGTCGCACTGTAACGGGCACCCGCTCCCTCCGGCCGACTCTCACCCTAAGGTTGAGCGTTATCTGGCGCCTAGACAAATCGCCCGAAGCTACGGTGTCGGCTTGGTCGCGCCGATAGACAGGTCGAGGCCGGCGCCAAAGCGCGCAGCCGGCTCATGCCATGGACCGCCTGACACCCTCATTTCGCGCGACGGTTGGTCGTTGCAAAGCACCAGACCACTCAGTAGCGTCCCGTCTACGCCGCAATCGGCCGCGGCCCTTTTGACATGCGCGTTGTAGATGGCGGGAGGACGAAGCCAAGAGTGTTGAGAAGCCGGAAGCTCAGGATTGCTGTCACCGCGGTCGCCTCGTTCGGGACCGTGATGGGCTTGGCTGCGATTCCCGTGGCCTCCGCTGCCGACTGCACGGTCACGGTGAAGACGGTCACCGGCCAGGTCGTCCAGCTCCAGTTGCCGCCTGGTGCTCCGCTTCCGGCAGGCGCGACGCTGATCTCGAGTGTCTGCCCGCCGCCGGTGACGACGCCCACGCCGACGGTGCCCGTGCCCACCACGAGCACTCCGAGCACGCCGACTACCACATCGACCGGCTCGCAGACGACCACCACCGGCGGCTCGGGCAACAAGTCGAAGACGACGCCGTCGTCGACCACGCCGACGACCACCGCTCCCAAGCCGAGCTCTCCCGGCAAGAGCCAGCGTCCGTCCAATCACCCCGCGCCCGCGGGCACCGTCGGGGCAAACGGATCGGGCAACTCGTCCGGGAAGCACAAGAACAAGAAGAAGAAGACCAAGCCCTCGTCGCCCCCGCCCCAGCGCACCAGCAGCGGCGTCCCGACGCCTTCGAACCCGAGCTTCTCCTTCGCGCTGCCCGGTGCCGCGCCGATCGGCGTCCCCAACTTCTTCATCGACAGCTTCCGGATCCCGCCGTTCCTGCTGCCGATCTATCAGGCGGCCGGCATCCAATACAACGTGCCCTGGCAGGTCCTAGCCGCGATCAATGAGATCGAGACCGACTACGGGCGCAACCTGTCGGTCTCCACCGCGGGAGCCGTCGGGTGGATGCAGTTCCTGCCGTCGACCTGGAAGCGCTACGGCGTCGACGCCAACGGCGATGGGGTGGCCGACCCCTACAACCCGGTCGACGCGATCTTCAGCGCCGCGCGCTACCTGCACGCCGCCGGCGCGTCCAAGAACATCGGGGGCGCGGTCTTCTCCTACAACCACGCCGGCTGGTATGTGCAGTCGGTGATGCTGCGCGCCAAGCTGATCGGCGGCATGCCCAACGATCTGGTCGGCGCGCTCACCGGCCTCGTCGAGGGTCACTTCCCGGTCGCGGCCCCCTCACGCTACGCCGATGACGCGGTCGAGAAGCTGGCCAAGCAGCGGGTCAAGAAGGGCAACGCGGCGGTGCCGATCAACTCCGACCCCAACGCCAAGGGCGTCGCGATCTTCGCCAAGACGAACTCTCCGGTGATCGCCGTCAACGACGGCAAGGTGGTCAAGATCGGCCAGAACAAGCAGCTGGGCCGTTACCTGATGCTCCAGGACGCCACCGGCAACGTCTACACGTACGCGAACCTGGGATCGATCCCGAGCAAGTACCCCGTGCCCAAGCGGGTCAAGGTGACCGCCAAGCAGATCACCAAGCAGCTATCGGCGCCGATCACGCCGCCTCCGACCGGACCGGCCAGCGCCGGCTCGCAGCAGGCCGCTGCGATCCCGAGCGTGTCCAAGGCGACCAACGAGATCAAGAGCGCCCCCAGCAAGGCCGCGGCGCCGCTGAGCGTTCCGGTCGCTCCGGGCAACGGCAACCAGACGAGCAGCAAGTCGCAGCCGACCGCCTCGCGGTCGACGGACCAGACGACCACGATCGCCGCGCCACTGGCCAAGGAGCGGCTGTTCGCCGATCCGCACCGCCCGAACTCCTACGCCGCCGGCGGTGCCACCCAGATCAAGAACACTGCGCTGCAGATCTCGAACTTCCGCGACTACTTCTCGGACGTTCTGCACCTGGGCAAGAACCAGTACACGCTCCAGCCGCTCAAGAAGGGCGCGGTGGTGGTCGCGGGCACGATCCTCGGCCGCATCGGTCAGGGCAGCGCCAAGGACGCCGCGCACCTGGAGTTCATGGTCCGTCCGGCCGGCAAGAACGCCCCGCAGATCGACCCCAAGCCGATCCTCGACGGCTGGAAGCTGCTCGAGGCGACCGCTGTCTACCGGGCCGCCGGCGTCGATCCGTTCTTCGGCCCGGGCGCCAAGAACCCGTCGATCGGCGAGATCCTGCTGATGTCCAAGGAGCAGCTGCAGTCCCGCGTGCTCGCTGACCCGCACGTGCAGATCTACGCGTGCGGCCGCCGCGACATCCAGGCCGGCCTGATCGACCGCCGGATCCTCGGCGTGATGGAGTTCCTCTCGGCCTCCGGCCTGTACCCGACGGTCAGCGGCCTCGACTGCGGCCACAGCCTGAAGGCGACGACCGGCGTGGATGCCGCGGGCGCCACCGGGTCGAGCATCGACATCTCTAAGGTCAACAACATCCCGATCGAGGGCCACCAGGGGGCCGGATCGATCACCGACATCACCATCCGGCGACTGCTGACACTCCAGGGCGCCATGAAGCCGGATGAGATCGTGTCGACGATGAGCTACAAAGGCCAGTCGAACACGCTCTCCCTACCGGATCACGGCAATCGCATCCAAATCGAATTCACCCCGCTATTTGGCGGTAATAAGAAGCTCTCGGCCGAGGTCAAGAGCATCCTCAGGCCTGGCCAATGGATCAAGCTGATCAACCACATCAGCCAGATCCCCGAGCCGATCATCCCGATCGCGCCGAGCAAGTACGCGATCAAGCCGAGCGGCAACGGTCAGTAGACCCGGCGTCCCGGCTGTTCCGGTTCAGCCAGGTGGAGCTCCCCTGGGCGCTTGGCCCGCCCGACGGCCGCTACCTCCTCAGGCGTCCGGGCGACGTGATCTCGGCCGCCCCGACCCATGTGCTCGTGCTCGCCACCCTCGGCGCGCCCGAACGCAGACGGCTCAAGCCGATCCGCAAACGATCTAACGCTGAACCTGAACCTGAGCCTATGCCCGTCGCGACGGGCCGGGCGACGATTATCGACGTCGGAGCTTCGTTCCCGAGCAGTGCCGAGGCCGAGGCGTGGCTCGATCGCGCCGGGGAGGACGAGCTGGTCGCCGATCTCGCCGTCCTCAACCGCGCTCTGCACGCATTTCGCGTGGCGACCGCCGATCCGTACGTCAACACGGTCGGGCGCCGGCAGGCGCTGGTCGCACGGGTCGGGTATGGCGCCGGCGAGGAGGTGGCAGACGGCCTGTGGACCAGCGCCCGTGAGCTGACGCCGGAGTCGGCCCGGCGCCGGCGGTCCGCGGTCCTCGCTCCCCAGGCGCGGCTGGCCGCGGTGCTGAACGGCCGCGGACGCGTGCTCGCCTGCGAGGAGCTGACACTGCGTGCGCGCCTGGACCTCGACCACGGCCGAGACCGCGAGGCCGCGCTTCAGGTGCTCGTGGCGCTGGACGCGGCGCTTGCCGAGCTCGCCGGCGAACCCGGCGGCGCTCCAGACCTACCGGACCGGCTCTCGGAGCTGCGCGGCCGCCGCGACCCGGTCGCGATCGCGGCACAGGCGGCGCTGGCGGGTCCGTTGTCGGCCGCTCAGCGGGAGGCGGTGGAGTTCACGGTGCAGCGGATCGAGGCGGCGTTGCGCGCCCGCGCGATCGCCAACACCTAGCGACCCCGATTCACTGGAGCTCCAGCGCCCGCCGCACCGCCTCGAGGTCGTCGACCACGTCGCCGCGCATCCGCACGGCGGCGTGACGGTCGAACGGCGTCGGACCCTTGGTCAGGATCGCGAGCTTCCCGCCGCTGTCGAGGGTGAGCTCGGGTAGCTGGGCGACCGGGAACACCTCGAGCGAGGACCCGATGCACAGCATCAGGTCGGCGCCGAGCGCGAGCCGCTGAGCGCGCTCGATCGCAGCGACCGGCAACAACTCGCCGAAAAGCACGACGTCGGGCTTCAACGGCGCCCCGCAGTCGCAGCGCGGCACCCCTCGAGGGTCCCCGTCATGCCGGGCGCGCACGGCTCCCAACTCATACCGTACGCCGCAGACCAGACACGACGACGACGCGATCGAGCCGTGAACCTCGATCAGCTCGCGCGACCCCGCCCGAGCGTGCAGCCGGTCGATGTTCTGCGTGATCACGGCGTGCAGCAGGCCGGCATCCTCCAGCGCGGCGAGCGCCAGATGGGCCGGGTTGGGCTGCTTGTCCTCGAGCGTCTGAAAGCGCATGCCGTAGAAGTGCCAGAAGCGCTCCGGGTCCCGCCGGAACACGTCGATATGCGCGACCTCCATCGGGTCGACGTTCTCCCACAGCCCCGTCCCGGGCGAGCGGAAATCCGGGATGCCGGACGGGACCGAGATGCCCGCCCCGGTGAGCGCAACGACCGATCGGGACGCGCGGATCAGCTCGGCCAGGCGGGCCGCCTCGTCGGTGGTGGCGCCGACGCTCACTTGCCTCGGAAGCTCGGCTTGCGCTTCTGCAAGAACGCCGTGATCCCCTCGCGCGCGTCCTCGGATCCGAACACCTTCGCGAATGCCTGCTTTTCGGCTTCGATGCCCGCATCGAGATCACCGGCGGCGGACACCCGCTTGATCTGCTTCACGGCGCGCGGGGCCTGATCGGAGAGCTTGTGCGCCCAGGCCAGGGCCGTGTCCCACAACTCGTGATCGGGCACGACGCGGTTGGCGAGCCCGAACTCATATGCGACCGCAGCCGAGATGGGATCGCCAGTCAAGTTCATCTCCAGCGCCCGCGCCTCCCCGATCAGACGCGGCAGCCTTTGGGTGCCGCCGAATCCGGGAATGATCCCGAGGTTGATCTCGGGCTGCCCGAAGCTCGCGGACTGCGCCGCGAGCCGGACGTCGCAGGCCATCGCCAGCTCACAGCCACCGCCGAACGCGATCGCATTGACGGCCGCGATCGTGGCGATCGACGATCGCTCCATGTCGCGGAGCAGGCCGTGCATCTGATCGGACAGCTGCCTCCCACCTTCTGCGTCGATCTTCGTGAACGACTTGATGTCGGCCCCTGCGCAGAACAGCATCGGGTTGGCGGAGGCGATCACGACCACGCGGATGTCGCCGGACCGGTTCACCTCGTCCCACAGCTTCGCAAGCGCCCCAACGACCTCGGGCGAGATCGAGTTAGCGGGCGGGCGGTCCAACCAGGCGATCGCGATCCGGTCGATCCGCTCGAGCTTCACCGGGCTGTCCTCCCAGCCCGCCTCCGGGTGCGCATGCGGATAGAAGCCCTGGCCCGACTTGACCCCGAGACGGCCCTGAGCGACCAGCCGGCGCAGGATCACCGGTGGCGCGAAGTCCTCGCCCCACTCGGTCTCTGCCCGCTCGAGCGTTGCCAGCAGCTGATCAAGGCCGAGTTGATCGGCGCGCTGGAACGGCGGCGGCGTGATGTTCGCGCCGGCCGTTAGCCCGAGGTCGATGTCCTTCATCGACGCGACGCCCTCCTCGAGCAGCAGGCAGCTCTCGATGAACGCCTTGAGCGTGAAGCGCTCAAGCAGCTCTGCGGTCCGCGGATCAGCCGCCGTGCTCATAGAACCCGCGACCGGTCTTGACGCCGAGCCTGCCCTCGTCGACGAGCTCACGCATCCCGCCGTGGACGTAGAAGCGCTCGCCGTAGCACTCGTTGAGGTGCTCGGCCACGTGCACGACGGTGTCGATCCCCAGCAGGTCGGCGACGAGGAACGGCCCGAACCGGCCGGCGTCGGGATCGGCGACCAGGGCGTCGAGCTCCTTGACGTCGATCCCGCTCTCCTCCTGAAAGCGCCACATCTCCGAGACGGCCGCGTTGAGGATGCGGTTGACGACGAATCCCGGGACTTCGGCGCAGCGGATCGGCACCTTGCGGATCGCCTGCGCGAACGTGCTGGCCACCTGCGCCGTCTCCTCAGACGTGTCCTCGCCCTCGACCACCTCGATCAGCCGCGCGACCGACGCCGGGAAGAAGAAGCGGAACCCCACCACCTGCTGCGGGCGCCCGGTGACCTCGCCCATCTCGGTGATGGACAGCGACGAGGTGTTTGACGCGAGGATCGCGTGACCGGGCGTCACCTCGTCGAGCTCGGCGAACACAGCGCGCTTGATCTCCATCCGCTCGGGCACGGCCTCGATCACGAGGTCCACGTCGCCGAACCCGTCGTAGTCGGTGGCGACGGTGATCAGTCCAAGCCGGCGTTCGAGCTCGGCGCCGTCCAGCTTGCCCTCGTCGACCTGCGCCTGCCACAACGACCGCGCCTTGTCGGCTCCCTGGTGCGCTACGCGATCGTCGACGTCCTTGAGCATCACCGGTATGTCGGCGTTGGCGATCACGTGCGCGATCTCGCCGCCCATCGTCCCCGCGCCCACGACCGCTGCCTTGAAGACGAACATGAGGCGGTCAGTGTAGGGGGGCTCGTCGAGAACCCATCTCGGCGCCGAACCGGCAGAGCGTCGTCGCCAGAGAGGTCGTCATCGCACGCCTGATGAAGAGCGCGTCCACCAGCGGCGTGAACAGCGAGCGCTTCCTGATGTTGTAAGCGAGCGACAGCTGCACCTCGACTCCGTCGTCGACGGGCACGAACGCCACGCTCTGGCGCCCGATGATCGAGGCGTCCTCCACCTCGACCGTCTGCCCCGCCAGCGCCTCGTGTGCGATGACGCGCTCGACGACGTGCCCACGTCCCGCCGGCCCCGAGTCCCAGGTGACCGAGGAGCCGACCCCGGGCCAGTCTCCGGCGACGTGCACCACCCGACGCAGTCCCTCGACCCATGCCACCCAGCGGCTGGTGTCATACCAGCGCTGCTCGATCTCGTAGACCGTGCCGGGAAGCGTCTGCGTGACCCTGACCGTGCGCACGGAGCGGATTATCGCCCCGCCCGCACCGGTAAGCGGCTACGCTCAGGTAGCGCGATGGCTAACACGCTGCCCGAGAGCATCGAGCCCTACGAGAACATCTCGTCGAAGGCCTACGAGCATCCCGCCGACCGGGCTGCAACCGCCGCGCTCAAGGCCGTGCCGATGCTCGACACGGTCGTGCGCAAGCTGATCGAGTGGCAGTACGAGCGGGCCTTACGCCAGCTCTATCTCGGCAACTCCCTGAAGGTCGGCGAGAGCCAGCTACCTGAGCTGTGGGCCGCCCACACCGGCGTCTGCAGGGTGCTCGACCTGGAGCGTCCGGACCTGTATCTCGCCTACGGGATCCCGGGAGGCGCGTTGGCGATCGGCTCGACCAACCCGATCGTCGTGTTCGACTCGCAGCTGTTCCAGTGGATGGGCCCGGGCGAGCGGCGCGCGGTGATCGCCCACGAGCTCGGTCACATCCTGTCCGACCACATGGTCTACAGGACCGCGCTGCTGATCCTGCTGAGCGTCACGATGCCGATCCCGTTCTTCCTGGGGATCCCATTCCGCGCCGTCAAGGCCGTGCTGCTCGAGTGGTTCCGCGCCGCCGAGCTCAGCTGCGACCGGGCGGCGACGCTGGCGGTCCGCGACCCACAGATCGTGTGCCGGTCGCTGATGGTGCTTTCCGCCGGTATGCCCGCCGACAAGCTCAACCTCGACGCGTTCATGGCGCAGGCGATGGAGTACGAGAGCTGGGACGACCCCTCCGATCGGGTGCGCCGCTTCTTCAACGAGATCAACCAGACCCACCCGTACTCGGTGCGCCGCGTCTCCGAGATCATGAGGTGGGTGCAGAGCGGCGAGTACGACCGGATCATCCGCGGCGAGTACCGCCGGCGCGACGACCCGACCGACGTCCGCCAAGAGGCCGGCGACGCAGTGAACTTCTACGCCGAGCGGTTCCGGGCGATCTTCCGCGAGACCGGTGAGAACCTCGCCAAGGCGGGGTCGCAGATCGGCGGCGTCGCCGACCAGCTCGCCGACTGGATTCGCACGCGCGGTGGCCCTGGTGATGGCCCGGGGTCCGGTGGCCCCCCTGGTTCGGGCGGCGGCTCGGGGTCCTCCGGGCGCCCGGGCTCGGACTCCCCCGGCGGCGACGTCTTCGGCGACGAGCTCGACGACGAGGCGTAGGCCGGTCGGCCTCGCCTTCCGAACCCCCCGATTCCGACTTCCTCATCGAATACGTCGTATAGACGCACTCGATCATGAAGTCGATCGCTGGACCAACGCCCGCTTGACAACCGACACACTACCGATATATCGTTACTGTGTCGATTAGGCACGATACGGAGGACGAGATGAGTCACGCTGAGAGTGCGGGGAACTGGGCCTACGGGCCATGGGGCGCGGCCCCGGTCGAGCAACTGCGCGGGATGAAGTTGCGCTGGATGAAGGGTGACCCGCGTCACCGCAAGCTCGAGCACCTGGAACGCCTCGCGGCGCTGCGTCACCTGGGCGAGCCTTTCGGCGGCGGCCCCATGTGGGGCCGCGGCGGACCGTTCGGCGGCGGCCGGGGCCGCAAGCGCCGCGGCGACGTGCGAACCGCGCTCCTGCTGCTGCTCGCCGAGGAGGCGCGCAACGGCTACCAGCTGATGCAGACCATCGAGGAGCGAAGCGGCGGACGCTGGCGTCCGAGCCCGGGATCGGTCTATCCCGCGCTCGCGCAGCTCGAGGACGAGGGGCTGGTGCGAGCGGTTGAGCGCGACGGGACGAAGCTGTTCGAGATCACCGATGCAGGCCGCGAGCAGGTGGCCAATGCGCAGGGCCAGACCGCGCCCTGGGAGATGGAGGACGACCCGGCGTTCGAGGCGCTCGCGGAGCTGCGCTCGCTCGTGCACCAGATCGGGATGGCCGCCGGGCAGGTGGTCCACGCCGGCGACGAGGACCAGATCGCGCGTGCGCGCGACACCCTCGCCGACACGCGCCGGAGGCTCTACCGGATCCTCGCCGAGGACGACGACGCGTCGGCGACATCAACGGGAAACTGACGCCTGACGTCGTAAGGTTGATGTCAGGCATGGGATCGAGCGAGAACGGAAGTCACCCCCCGGCGATCGAGGTCCGCGGACTCACCAAGAGCTTCGACGAGGTGCAGGCCGTGCGCGGCGTCGATTTCGAGGTCGCGACCGGGGAGGTGTTCGGCTTCCTCGGGCCCAACGGCGCCGGCAAGACGACCACGATCAACATGCTGTGCACGCTCGCGCGACCGACGTCGGGCGAGGCAAGGGTCGCGGGCCACGACGTGGTCCGCGAGCGCGACGACGTCCGGCGCAACATCGGTCTCGTGTTCCAGGACCCGACGCTCGACGGTTACCTGACCGCCGCCCAGAACCTGCGCCTGCACGCCGACCTCTACGGCGTCCAGTCCGATCTCGTGGAGCCGCGGATGCGTCAGGTGATGACGATGGTCGGACTGTGGGACCGCAAGGACTCCCCGGTCGGCACGTTCTCGGGCGGCATGCGCCGCCGGCTAGAGATCGCCCGGGGCCTGATGCATTCGCCACGCGTGCTGTTCCTCGACGAGCCGACGATCGGCCTTGACCCGCAGACGCGCCGCTCGATCTGGGAGTACATCCGCGAGCTCAAGGAGCGCGAGGAGATCACCATCTTCATGACCACGCACTACATGGACGAGGCCGAGTGGTGCGACCGGATCGCGATCATGGACCACGGCCAGATCGTCGCGCTGGAGAGCCCCGAGGCACTCAAGGCGCAGGTGGGGACCGACCGGATCATGATCCAGACCGATGACGACGACGCGGCGATCGCCGCGCTCGCGCAGCAGTTCGGCATCGAAGCGGGAGTGTCCGAGGGCATGGTGATCTTCGGAGTGCCGGCTGGAGAGGAGTTCGTGCCACGGTTGTTCTCCGAGCTGGGCGTGCCGATCAAGGCCGTCAACGTCTCACGCCCGACGCTCGACGACGTGTTCATGTCCTACACGGGCACAACGATCCGCGACGCCGAGGAGGATCAGTCGCGCCACCGCAACCGCGTGATGATGCAGATGATGCACGGAGGTAGGCGATGAGCACCACGATCGACCGCAGCCACGAAGGCGCGCAGACACCGGCGCCCGAGATCGTCCGCGTCAGCGTCCCCAAGCGCTCGCTGGCCTCCGAGCTGCGAGCGATCCGGATCGTGTGGCGCCGGGAGTTGATCCGCTTCAAGTCAGATCGGCTGCGGATCATCACCTCGCTCGTGCAGCCGCTGCTGTTCTTGTTCGTGCTCGGGTCGGGCCTTCAGAGCATCGCCAACGCGGGCACCCACGGGGTCGACCTGAAGACGTTCATCTACCCCGGGATCCTCTGCATCGCGGTGATGTTCACCGCGATGTTCTCCGCCGCGTCGATCGTCTGGGACCGCGAGTTCGGCTTCCTACGCGAGATGATGGTCGCGCCCGTGCGCCGCAGCTCGATCGTGATCGGCAAGTGCCTCGGCGGCGCGACCGTGGCGAGCTTTCAGGGCGTCATCGTGATCGCGCTGGCGGGACTGGTGGGCGTCCCCTACGACCCGCTGCTGATCCTCGGGATCTTCGGGCTCCAGCTGCTGCTGGCGTTCTCGATCACCGCGTTCGGCGTGATGGTGGCGGTACGCATCAAGCAGATGCAGTCGTTCATGGGCGTCATGCAGATGATCGTGATGCCGATGTTCTTCATCTCCGGAGCCCTGTTCTCGGTCGCCGCGCTCCCCACCTGGCTGACGATCCTCAACCGCCTAGACCCCCTCACCTATGCCGTCGACCCGATGCGCCGGCTGGTGTTCTCGCACCTGTCGATCTCCCCGGCGGCACGGCAGGCGCTTGATCCAGGCGTCACCTGGTGGGGGTGGCACGTCCCGGCGCTGCTCGAAGCGTTCGTGATCTTTGCGCTCGGAATGGTGATGCTGGGCATCGCTATCTGGGAGTTCAGTACGACGGAGTAGGGAGCGGACGCCCGGGCTACACCCGAGCGCCCGTCGCCAACACGACTACGCGGTCGCCGCAGCGGGCTGCTCGACACGCCGCGGAAGCAGCGTCTCGCGCGCAATCACGAGCCGCTGGATCTGAGCGGTGCCCTCGTAGAGCTGGAGGATCTTCGCGTCGCGCATCAGCTTCTCGACCTTGTACTCCTTGATGAAGCCGTAACCGCCGTACACCTGCACGGCGTCGGTGGTGACCTCCATCGCTGTGTCGGCAGCAAACCGCTTGGCGTGCGAGGACTCGAGCGTGTTGCGCTTGCCCTGGTCGAGCAGCACCGCCGAGTTCCAGGTCGCCAGCCGCGCGAGGTGGATCTTGGTCGCCATGTCGGCGATCAGGAACTGGATCGCCTGGTGCATCGCGATCGGGACTCCGAACTGGACGCGCTCCTTGGAGTACTCGATCGCGAACTCCATCGCGGCACGAGCCACGCCGGTGGCCATCGCCGCCACGCCCGGCCGGGTGCGGTCGAGCGTCATCATCGCGATCTTGAAGCCCTTGTTCTCCTCGCCGACGAGGTGGTTGAGCGGGATCTCGATCTCGGGGAACGTGATCGTCGCGGTGTTGGAGGCACGCTGGCCCATCTTGTCCTCGTGCTTGTCGACGACCACGCCGGCGTCGCGCGGGACGATGAAGCACGAGATGCCGCGGTGGCCGGCCTCCTT